>CAMMTE010000052.1:0-7887 GCA_946499755.1 uncultured Mycoplasmatota bacterium | reverse complement strand
GATACAAAAGGGGAAACTATAATTGATTTTCAATATGATGGCGGTGCGAGTTTTCATAATAATTTAGCTTACGTAGTAAAAGGAGAAAAATATGGAATAATTAACAGTAGTGGAGAAATTGTTGTAGATTTTGAATATGATAGAGCAAACATACCATACGAATTACCATTGCAGTTAAAAAAGGATGATACTTGGTATATTATTGATAAAAATGGAGAAATAATTACAAGTATTGATTGTGAATATATTAACTCTTATTCTGATGAATTAGCACTTGTGGATGGTAAATATTATATAGATAAAAGTGGTAAAAAAGTTATTGCTCATGCGAGTTAAAACATAATAGCTATCGAATAGGTAGCTTTTTTCATTGCTTGAAAACCCTTGACAATATATGTATATATATATATATATATACTTGTACTTAGAGGAGAGTGTGTAATGAAAAAGTTAGTTAATTATTTAGGGGTAAAAGCAACAATAGCTCTGTTCTTTGTAATAGCATTTCTTGTTTTGTTATTTGGAGGAATATTTTACACTGAAGTTTTACAAAACCATAAAATTATTGATTCTACTGGTAATATTTCTAATTCTGATTTTGAGTGGACTAACAATAATAGTGATTCTAAAGAAGAATGGATCAGAGTAGGATTAGATACTACTAATTTTAAAGGTGATGTACTTAGTACTGGAACGTATAAAGTGGAGCAAACCAGTAAAGATAGTGATATAGAAAATCAAAGAGTATATAGTTTATATATAAGTGCTCTTGATACTGATGGCTCTAAAAAAATTACTGATATGGAATTACCAACAACAGTAGGTGGAAGTAATGGTTATGAAACTGAAATAGAGATTCCTGAATATAATTCACGTTTTCCACATTACTTATATATTCAAAAAGCAAAAGGTGGAAATGTAGGAAGCTTAAAAATAACAAAAATAGAAGATTAATAAAGGAGTAAGATAAAAAATGAAAAAGAAAATATTATTATGTTTAATATGTGGAGTATTGTTATTTAGTGTCACTGGTTGTGGTAATGAAAGCGAAAACAATAATTTAAAAGAAAGTAGTAATAGTTCTACTAACACTAATGATGGAACTGAAGAAATAATATGTAATGAAAAAGAAGTAGCAACAGTAATTAATAAAAATGGTAAGACTACAAAACTTGATACACCAGTTGAACAAAATTACGAAACTATTTACGCATTTAAAGATGGTAAGATAAGCGAACTTAAGATAACTGCAAATTTTAAATATGATAGTGATGAAGTTAGTCAGGAAGATATAGAAAAACAGATAGAGTCAACTGATTTACTAGATTACACTGGAGTTAAAAAAGAATTTACTCATAAAAAGAACAAAAGTATCGCAACCATTACAATTGACTATAATAAGTTATCAGATGAAGAAAAAGAAAAAACAAGAATGGAAGGAGTATCATTAGAAGAATTATTAGAAAAAAATAATGAATCAGAATATATGTATTGTTATAATCCTAAAGATAAAGAGAAAGTTACTTCTCCTAAAAAATTAGAAGGTACTTATACTGAAATAAAAGAAGAAGAATGGAATTCGCAAACTGTATTTATATTTGATGAAGATAAAGTAACTACGTATGACGTAGATTCTGATGGAACTAAGGAACATGAAGAAGTGCTTGATTATGAATATAAAAATGGCAAATTAACTATTAATCATCCTGCTCATGACGGTTATCATGAAATGGTATATGAATATGTAGTTAAGTCAGGTTATAAAGGGTATGATACAGTATTTTTATATGGTGACTATAACGAAGCATATAGATTAGAACATACAAATTAATATGGAAAAGGATTATCGCAAAAATGATAGTCTTTTTTCTTTCTCTAAAACACCTTGACAATATATATACATATATATATACTTATTGGTAGAAGGAGTGAGAGAGTGAAAAAGTTATTTTTATGTTTATTGTGTGGAATATTGTTAGTAGGTGTCACTGGGTGTGGTAATGAAAAAGAAAACAAAAACACTGATAATACACCAAAAGAAAATAATGAAGGTATTGCAGTAACTGATGTTTATGCAACATCTAATAATTATTTAGTTGTTAAAGCTGATGGTAAAGTTTATATTATTGACAATGAAGGTAAGAAACAAGGAACACTAGACATAACTGTTGATGATAAAACAATAATTACAATTAATGATGATGGTTATGTTTATTATGGAGTATCTAATGGAGAACGCAATATTTATGATAAAACAGATAAAACTGTTTTAGAAAGTAATGATGATGAAAGTTACTTATATATATCAGAAAACAATTATACATTAAAAAGAAGTATTGTTTCTGATTTTGAAAGTGGTTCATCTACTAAATTAGAAATGGTTGACTTTGATAATAATGTAATTAAAGAATTTGCTCCTGATAATACACCATATTATATTGGTGGTAATATTTGGCAGGGTATTGATAGCGATGGTACATTTTTATATAACGATGAAACTAATACACAAATTAATAGTGAGGAGTATGCTAATAATTATGATATGTATATAGATCCTGATAATAGTACTGCAATTACTATTTCTAATGGAGGAGTTTTCTTTGACGAACATCATTTTATAACTTCTGATTTAAAATATACTTATGACGAAAATATTATATATGTATCTAGTGATTATTACTATAATAATGAAGATTATTCTATTTATAGTTATGATGGTACTAAAGTAAAAGAATTTACATCAGGAGAAGGTTTTTCTCATATATTTTCAATAGATAATACATATTATGTAGAGTCAGGAACAGGTTATTTCTATACTTTAGATAAAGACTTAAATCAAAATGAAGAACCTTATGAATTAGAAGATAGTATAACAGGAAGAACTGTTGCAGTAGGAAATAATTGTATTTTAAGTGATGACAAAGTTAATTTTAATGAAGATGGCTATGAGGGTACTTGGGATCATTTTTATCTATATGATTATAAAGGAAAATTACTTGAAGATATAGGAGAAGGTTTTAATAGTTATAGTGAAGTAAATAATTATATTATTAGATTAAATAGTATGAGTCATACTGAATATAGTGAAACAAGTGGTAATAGAGAAACTACTGATATTGGACCTCAAGAGAGTGATAAATTCGTTAATCTATTAACAGGCGAAATATTAAAAGTTTATTAGAAGGGTGTTGTAATAATATGAATTATATTAATGTTTCATTAGGTGATACTGATGAAGAAAAATTCATGAATATACAGTCTATAAAAAGAATTAGAGGCTGGTTTAAAAAACTTGTTATATTCATATCTATATTTGCTTTTGTAATATTGCTTATAGGTATAAGTAATGGTGCAATGGAAATGGAAGGTTTAGGAATAATAGGAGCAATACTTGTATTAGGACTTATGTTAGTTGCTAACTATTATATAACTGTTTATATTTATGGTACTATTTTTGCCTGGGGCTTATTTGTAATAGATAGAAAGAAGTTTATTGATGAAATACCTGAACCTGTTAAAACTGAAGAAGTAATAACTGCTTATTTAATAGGTGGAGAGTATTATGCAGGGTGGCTTTGTCTTACTGATTTTACTTTTCTTTCTTTATGTATCTGTTTTGTAATTGGTGTTTGGTTAGGAGCAATTAATGCTATCTTACATTTTAAGGAATGTAGAGATGTAGAAAAGAGAATAAAAGCTAAATATATGAAAAAGGCATAATTTGTAATATACAATAAAGATTATCGTAAAAGATAGTCTTTTCTTTTGCTCTGAAATATCTTGACAATATATATATATATATATACTTATGGTATGGAGGAGTGAGAGAATATATGAAAGAAAAACTGATAAAAAGAAACTTTATGATAATACTTATTGTAGGAGTCCTATTAATAATAGGTGGTATATCTGCTTTAAATGAGATTAGAACTGCACCAAGTGGAAGCTTTTTAACGGAAGATGTAGCAGAAATAAATGAAGAAAATGAAACTATAGGGACAGTTTTATTATTTGCTGGAGTAGGTTTATGTATTGTTAGCTTTATTTATAGGAATAGTGCTAAAGCACGATTACTTACTACAGATAAAGAAGATAAAAAAACTAAAGGTAATAGTGTAGATAAAATAAAAGAACTAAAAAAGTTATATGATGAAAAGGTTATCACAAAAGAAGAATATGAGAAAAAGAAAAAAGAATTATTAGATGAAATTTAAAAGGAGTAAAAAATGAAAAAGAAAATACTTTTATGTTTATTGTGTGGAGTATTGTTATTAGGAGTAACTGGATGTGGTAGTACTAAAGAAATAAATCATAATCAAACTTCCTCTAATAAAGAAGAAAAAGAAGAATTTCCTGATGGTTATGATGTTAAAGAAGTTTTAAGTTTTAGAAATGGTTATGGTTGGTTAGAATTATATAATTCTGATGATAAAATTAGAAATTATACTTTAGTAGATACAAATGGTAAAGTCATATATGGATTAAGTAGTATATCAGAAAGTAATACTACAGGTGTTTATAATGATTATTTTATTTATGCATTAAGTAGTGATGAAAAGACTTTAATTCATGTAAAAGATGGAGAACTATTTAAAACAGGAGATGTATTTGAACCTTTACAAAATGAAAAAAAATATATTATTCAAAATATGATATTAACTACTGATTCAAAAGTTTATATTACATTATCTTCTGATGACTATGATGCAGAAAAGAAATATGTATTATATGATTTAAATAGCAAAAATATAGAAGAAGTAGATAGTAGTTATAAAGTGGAAAATATGGCTAAAACTTGTATTGATGATGATTTCCCTGAGTTTACAATAATAGATGGTAGTTATATTTCACAAGATGGCTATTATTATGTAGATAGCAATAATGGTTACTTTAGTGTATTTTCGTCTGATGATAATAAAATGTTTGAACATATTAAAGGAGAGGTAGTAGCTGTTGATGGCGAAAATAAGACAATTCTTGCTTTAATTGATGAGGATTATTATACGGTAGATATAAATGGAAATAAAGAACTAATAGATTTAAGTGATACAGAATTAAATGGCATTTATCAAGATATAGTTTATAATTGTGAATCAAACTTTAACGGTGGTGACTGTGATTTATATAATATTAATGGAAAAACCTTTAAACTACATAAATAATAAGCAATAAAGATTATCGTAAAAGATAGTTTTTTTCTTTCTTTGAAAAAGCATTGACAATATATATATATATATACTTATGGTATGGAGGAGTGAGAAAAAATATGAGAAGTAAGAGTGAGAAAGAAAAGGTAATGAAACCTATTGAAAAAGAAGTAAAGCGACCTATGATGAAAGCAATTTATAAGGTTGCAATACCTTTAAGTATTTGTATTTTGTTAGCATTATTAACAATTTATTTAGGTTATGTCGCAGAAGTTAGTGATGAAGCTGATACTACACCAGAAGAATGGGAAGAATACAGAAAAGCAGGTGAAACAAGTGTAGGCTATGCCGAAGCGAATAGTAGTAATTATGAGGAATATAAAGCACTTGTATGGGAAGATATGGGCTATAATATAGTTCCTTTTGGTCCACTTATAATTGGTGGAATTGGTTTAGGTGTTCTTGGAATAGTTGCAAGAAAATCCTATAAAAAAGGTCAAGAGGAGGATTAGATATGAGTAGTTATATGATATATTTTATGTTCCAAATGATTGTAGGTGTAATTGCAATTCTATTTGGAATTATTACTATAAATAATTTATATAAAGCTATTGTAAATTATAAAAGTAAAGAATTAGTATGTGCTAATTGTGGTAAAGAAGTTACTAAAGATATGGATATGTGTCCTAAGTGTAAAGTTAAATTAAAATAAGGAGTAAAAAATGAAAAAGAAAATATTATTATGTTTAATATGTGGGGGTTTTTTATTAGGAGTAACTGGATGTGAACACCGAATTATACGGACAATATGAGAGTTGTCAGAGAAAATTTTAACCCATGGCATTTAGAAACTAATTTAAACGGTGGCGACTTATTTGATAAAGCCTTAAAAAATGCAAAATGGGATGATGAAGATGGAACCGTTACTATTACTGGAACTGATAATAAAACTGGAGATTCTATTGAAGTGATATTTGAAGTGGCTGATGATAGAGCTAAGTTTATATCTATGGAACAAGAAGGAGAAGAAAAAAGTTATGCTCAGTTTTATAGATATATTACAAACTATATTGAATAGACAATGAAAGTTGATGTTAAAGATTATCGTAAAAGATAGTCTTTTTCTTTCTCTGAAATATCTTGACAATATATATGTATATACATATAATTGATTTAGATGAGGGAGATGTGTATATATGGCATTAGTAAAATGTAGCGAGTGTAAAAAAGAAGTTTCTGATACAGCAACTTTATGTCCACATTGTGGTAAACGGTTAAAAAAGAAAAAAAGTAGTATTTTTTTAATAGGAAAAATTATATTAATTATTGGTATTCTATGTTTGATATTAGCAACAGCAGAATATATAACTGGTGTTGTGCCAGTCAGAGAAAATGAGGAAGAACACTGTAGTGGAGGTGGTATTGACTGTAGTATTGAAATGTATGAGCAAGAATTTTATACGGTAAGAAATATTGGAATAGTTGTTTCTTTAGTAGGAATAGGATGTATTGCTATAGGTAAAAATAACGAAAAGAATATGAATTAGAGTAAATCACTATTGACTTACTCTTTTTAAATATGTGAAATATTTTGTTGTTATGCTAGTGATATGATGTTATAATGTTTATATTGATATTCGAGGTGATGTAGTAATGAATATTAATAGTAATGATTACAACATAGATAATGACCTAGAAATATCTGATATAGATTCTCAAAATGTACTTGATATATTTCAATTACAAGATGGAATTTATGCTTTTGGGTGTATCACTTGTAAGCACAACGATATATGTAAGGTTTATCTTTATGTTGAACGAAGTAATGAAGTTACCTCTAATTTACTTCAAAAGGAATTTCCATTAACTAAGATGGAAAATGCTAAGGCATATTTTAATAAACTTAAAGAATTAGTTAAATCTAAAGATTTATTTAAAATTCTTAAATATGTCAATGAAGGACTATAATGATAGAAATATCTTTATAGTCTCTTTTTGTTTTTCTACACATCTGATATAATTATTTAGAGGTGTAATTGGTGTCATGCAAAAAATTATAGTGGTTTTATTTTTATTTGCATTATTATTTATTCCATTAAATGTAAATGCAGGTATTAGATGTGCTGATGGTTGGGAAAGTTCTTGCACTGTATCAGGACCAGGTTGTTGTTCTCATCATGGTGGAGTTGCTGGTAGTTCTTCAAGTTCATCAAGCTATTCAAGAAGTAGTTATAACTCATATTCTTCAAATGATAGTGATGATGAAGTTTTAGGTTATGTTATAGTTGGACTAATAGCTGGAATATTGATAGGTATTGTCATTACTATAAATGGAGGTTCTAAAAGCAGAAGATAATCTTTTGGAGTAAATCTGGTGTGAATTTGGTGTAAATTTATAGTTGATATTGATTTGTCAAGTGATATAATATGGTTAAATTGAAATTATTCCAATTAATGGAAATTAGTTGTTGACATTTAGGTAACTCATTGTTAGAATAATTTTCAATAGTTAATATTTGGGGGGCTTTAGACGTATTATGAGTAACAATTATTATAATAATCATCATACTAGATCTAAAAAGAAAAAATCACAACAAACTGATTTAAGACTTTTAGCCCCTAAAACGAGAGAATAGTAAAGATACTATCCTCTTTTTTTGTAGAAATTTGTAGAAAGGTTGTGGAATTATGGAAGATAACACTTTATTAAGCCTTAGAATTGTAGAACAATACAATTATG
>CAMMTE010000051.1:0-7995 GCA_946499755.1 uncultured Mycoplasmatota bacterium | reverse complement strand
AGTGGCTGAGTCTTACTTTTCTACTTTAGAAGATGCTGGTTATGATACTATGCTTTATGGTAGTAAGAACTATTTAAATGCTATTTGGAAATATAATACTAATAAAGTATGGCTTGCTCATTATACTGATAAAACTGATTATGATAAAGATTATATGATGTGGCAGTTATGTCAAGATGGAGTTATTGATGGTATCAATGGATTTGTTGATATAGATATTTTATATAAATAATGATATAATATGGACAAAAAAGAGGCGATATGTTATGGAAATTGTTGATAATCCATATAAAAAGGAATTTGTATTTGACTTATATAGTCGAATTTATCCTGATTTTAAAGATTATGAAAAAATAACTAAGAAGAAAATGATAGAAAAGATTATAGAGTTTTATAGTGATTATAATAATATAATAGATATATGTACTTATAGAGAGATTAAGTTTTTAAAAAGAATTGCTAATGGTGAAAAAATTGCTTGGGACGATGATAGATTTGAATTTGAAAAAGATATTTTAAGAAAGAAAATGTTAATTAGTCATAATGATTCATTAGAATATGATTTCTATGATGAATTAAAAGATTCTATTTTACTAGCATTATCTAGAGTAAAGATGAGTGAAGTTAAGAAGAAAACAGAACTTAATGAGTTTTTAGTTGGTTTTTGTAAAGTAATGGGAAATTTTTTGATTTATCCTTTAATAGATATGGCATCATCTTTATTTAATATAGACTCTAAAGTGGTATTTGATCATGTATTTGATAATAAATTATTTAATTATTATGTAGTTATTTATGATAAATATGTAGAGACTTTTGATGAAGAAACTCCGATAGGCTTATACCGTGATTATTATTATGTTGAAGATGAGTTAGATGAAGAAAGAAAAGAATATGCTATTAGTGGTACACAAACTTTTGATTTAAAGCAGTATATAAATATATTTTATGATGATTTTAACTTTGATAATAAAATAGTTAAAAAGTTTTATAAAGAGTTAATGGATTTACCTTTCTTTGGCTTTTCGGCATTAGAACCTATTAGAGTTTTTGCATTATTAAATAAAGATAGAGAGCCTTTAAAGGATTCTATTAGTAATGTTCCTGCTCTAGCTCATGTCTCTTTAGATGATTTCTTTGAATTATTAGATAAAGCGATGGATGAGATGCCTTCAGGAGCTTTAAATGGTATGTGTCCTAGAGAATATAAAGAGAAATTAGAAGAAAAAGCGGAATATGAATTTAAAAGAGAAATGGAATATACTGGTCAAAGAAATGCCTGTTTAGGAGATGATGTTGCCAAAAACTTTTATAACTTATATTTTTCATTGTTAGAGTATGTAAACAATAAATATCATATTGATACTAGTCTTAAGAAAATATATAAGCAAGAATATTTAGATCCTAATCAATTAATGCCAATTATAGAGTATCTATTTGAAGATAAAGAAAAGATTATAGATGCTTATATAAAAGATAATCCTCATAATTTTAATAGTGAAGATTTAGAGAAAGTTAGTAAATTTAAACAAGGAATCAGGGGAATGTTTACTATTGCTAAATATGAAGAAGATTATACAGCACTTCTTGCTAGTGATCGAGTTTATATGATTAAAGGATTAAATTCTAATATAGATGAAGTTATTCCTTATCACGACATACCTTGTATTGTTACTACTTCTTTATTTCCATATGATGGAGTAATTATCTATGATGGATTACTTTCTACTTATCCTATTAGTATGGGAACATCTTTTGCAAAGATAGTAGAAAAAGAATATAATGAAGATATGAAATATTATCATTTATAAATATATTCATTTGATTTGTGTTATACTAAAAATAGAAAGGATGATTATGTTGAAAGAAAATATTTGGAAGAAGTATGATGCAGTAGAAGTTTCTAAAGTTTTTGAGATGGGTGAAGATTATAAAGAGTTTTTATCCTTATCTAAAACTGAAAGAGAAGCGAATAAGGAAATTATTAGACGTGCAGAAGATAAAGGTTTCCACAATATTGTGGATTATATTGATGGGAATAAGTCTTTAAAACCAGGAGATAAGATTTATGCTGATAATAGAGGAAAAGCAGTTATTTTATTTATAATTGGAAAAGACTCTATTACTAAGGGTATGAATATATTAGGAGCACATATTGATTCTCCTAGACTTGATTTAAAAGCTAATCCTTTATATGAAGATACTGACTTTGCTTATTTTGATACACATTACTATGGTGGGATTAAGAAATATCAATGGACTACTATTCCTTTAGCACTTCATGGTGTTATTGTTAAGAAGGATGGTACTAAGATAGATGTTAATATAGGTGAAAGTGATGATGATCCTGTATTTTGTGTAACTGATTTACTTCCTCATTTAGCAGGAGAACAAATGAAGAAGAATGCTAGTAATTTAATAGAAGGCGAAGCTTTAGATGTTTTAATTGGTAATATGCCTTTAAAAGGAGAAGATAAAGAGGGTGTAAAAGCTAATGTACTTTCTATATTAAAAGAGAAATATGATATATCTGAAGATGACTTTTTATCTAGTGAAATAGAAGTAGTTCCTGCTGGTAAGGCTCGTGATATGGGATTTGATAAGAGTATGGTTTTATCTTATGGACAAGATGATAGAAGTTGTGCTTATTCATCACTTATGGCAATACTAAGCTCTGAAGTTACTGATAAGACTCTATGTTGTATTTTAGTTGATAAAGAAGAGATAGGTAGTGTTGGTTCTACTGGTATGGAATCTCGTTTCTTTGAAAATACTATAGCAGAGATTTGTCATTTGTTAGGTGAAGATAGTTTTGTTAGTGTTAGAAGAGTTTTATCTAATTCTCGGATGTTAAGTAGTGATGTTAATGCAGCATATGATCCACTTTATGCTAGTGTTATGGATAAACGTAATTCATCTTATCTAGCTCGTGGTTTAGTATTCTGTAAATATACTGGTTCTCGTGGTAAGAGTGGTAGTAATGATGCTGATGCTGAGTTTATTGCAGAGTTAAGAAATATTTTAGATAGTGATAATGTAAGTTATCAAATATCTGAACTTGGTAAAGTAGATGCTGGTGGTGGTGGTACTATTGCCTATATCCTTGCTAACTATGATGTTAAAGTAATAGATGCAGGAGTTGGAGTATTAAATATGCATGCTCCTTATGAAGTTACTAGTAAAGTAGATATTTATGAAGCATATCGTGGTTATTTAGCATTTTTGATGAAAGCATAATAAATTTATTTGATAAGATAACTGTGATATGTTATCTTATTTTTAGGTGATTTATGTGAATAAAATATATTTTATAGCAGATACACATTTTAATCATAATAATATAATTAAATATTGTAATAGACCATTTAAAGATATAGAAGAGATGAATAAGATTATTATCAATAATTGGAATAGTATTGTGGATAAAGATGATATTGTTTATCATTTAGGGGATTTTATGTTTGGTATTGATGATATTAGTGACTTTGTTAGTAAACTTAATGGAAAAATATATTTAGTTAGAGGTAATCATGATGGTAAATCAATAGATTTTTATAATAAAATAGGTTTAGAAGTTGTTCCTACACAAACTAAATTAGAAGAATTTAAAGTTATATTATCTCATAGACCTCTAGAAAATAATCAGATACCTGATGGCTATATTAATATACATGGTCATATTCATAATGCTAAATTAGATAGTTATTTTGATTTTAGAAATCATAAGTGTGTATCAGTAGAAGTTGTTGATTATAGGCCAATCGAAATAGAGAAATTATTAGATGATGATGTTAAATTAGTTAATAATAGAATTAATATTCTTGAAAATATTCCAGCTAATAAGTTAGAGAGAATTGTTATTTATTGTCATGGGTTAGGTAGTAATAAAAAATTAGTTAATAGATTTCTCAAAGATTTATTAAATAATAATGTTGGTGTTGTTTCCTTTGATTTTCCAGGTCATGGTGATGATAAAACCGATTTTTCTTTGTTTAATTTGAGTTTGTGTATAGAATATTTAGAAGAAGTAATTAAGTATGTTAAAGATAAATATGATGTTCCTATATGTTTATTTGGTTCTAGTTTTGGAGGATATGTTATTTTGAATAGACTTATTAGAAATGATAAAGATATAGATAAGACTATTTTGATGTGTCCTGCAATTAATTTTTGTGAAATAATGGAATTAAAGTCAGGTATATCTATTGATTATTTTGATACTAATGAATATATGCCATTATATAATAATATTAAAATATATAAAGATTCTTATTTAGAATTTAAAAATGGTGATAAAAAGATTAGAAAAGCTAAATTTAGAAATATTTCAATTATACAAGGGATGATGGATAAAACTGTTTCTTATAATGATATTAGAGAGTTTTGTTTAAGAAATGATTTAGAATTAATTACTATTGATGAAGGTAGACATGAGTTATATGATTACGATAAAGAAATAGTTGATTTGTTGATAGGAGATGTTTTTGATGGCACATTATAATTCTTATGAAAGTTTTAAAACTAAAAAGAGTATTGATAAAAAGGAAAGAGCAAAGGAAAAAACATTAGGGAAGAAAAATAATAAATTAGATGATTTTGTTATTAAAAGTAGTGATAAATATGGAATAGTAATTGAGGTTAGATATAATGATGTATATGTTTTATATGATGAAGAAGTAGTTTTAGCAAAACTTAGAAATGATATAAATATGGTATGTAATCAAGTGCTTTTCCCTGGTGATAAGGTTGTATTAAATAAAAGCAACAATAACTATTTTATAACTAATATGTTAGAGAGAACATCTTTATTGTCTAGAGTTAAAAAAGATAGTACAAGACTTGATGATGTTGGTTTAATAAAAAATATAGCAGCTAATGTTGATATTGCAGTAATTGTTGTTGCAGCTAAGGAACCACCTCTTCATCCAAAATTTATAGATAGGTATTTAATGATTTTACAAAATAGTAATATTAAAGCTTTAATTTGCTTAAATAAATGTGATTTGAAGACTAATAAGGAAGAAGAGATTTTAAATACTTATAGAGAACTTAATATTCCTGTTCTTTGTACTTCAACATACCAAAACATTGGTATTGATGATTTGAAAAAATATTTGTTTGGTAAGCAAGCTATATTGGTTGGAAATAGTGGTGTTGGGAAATCATCGCTTACTAATGCTATTATGAATGATGATGAAATTAAAACTGGTCATATTAGTGATAAAAGTAAACGTGGTCGTCATACTACTACATCTTCTAAATATTATATATGGGAGGCTAATTCATCTATTATAGATACTCCTGGTATAAGGAGTCTTGATGTTTCAACATTTAGCCCAATGGAAATTCAAGATTATTTTCCTGAATTTAATAATTTTAAAGAAAAATGTAAGTATCATGATTGTTTACATTATAATGAACCATATGATTCTTGTATTATTAAACAAGCCGTTGCTAGTGGATTAATTAATATTAATAGGTATGAAAGTTATTTGAGAATTATGAATGATGTTTTAAATTGTAATAATTATGAAGATATTTTAGATGAAGTAAATAAATTAAAAAAATAATTTTGATTAGTAATAAATAAAGATATATGTTTTTTTGAAAACTCTTAACTTTAAATGAAATAATATTTAATATAGGAGAAGTGAAAAATGAGTAAAAGAATTAGTGTTAGAGGTATTATTTTTGATGGTGACTATGTATATACTATTTTTAGAAGAAAAATTAATAGTGCTGGAACTGTTAAAGAATATTATGTAATACCTGGTGGTGGGATGAAAAATGAAGAAACTTTACAAGAAACATTAAAACGGGAATTAAAGGAAGAACTATCAATAGATGTTGATATTATAGGTTATTTAGGATTTGATGAGAATGATACTTCTATTGCTCATTTTTTTAAATGTAAAATACTTAATGGTACTCCTACTCTTGGGGGAGAAGAATTAGAAAGATGTTCTATAGAAAATTACTATGAAGTTAGAAAAGTTAATATTTGTGATTTAGATAATATTGATATATTGGCAAAAAATATGATAATTAAAGCATATAATGATGAATTTATAGAAGTATAAGTGTTTTAAATAGTAGCAAAAAAGGGCTTTTTACATATTTTAATGTAGAGGTGAATATTATGAATGAGCGAAGAGTAACTGGTGTGGTTGTTGATGCTGGACATGGAGGAATAGGAGTATCCCAAAAATAGGGAAATGACTATGAATGCTAATAAATACAAGAATTTAAGGTACTTTGTTAAAGAAAGTATCTTTTAATTTTTATTCGTTCAAAAAAACAGCAAAACAACTTGACAAAATGGCAAGTTGTTTGGTAATATTAAGGTGTTGAGGAGAGAGTGAGTTATGGAAATAGGGAGAAGAATTGAAAGGTTACTAGAAAAACGTAATATTTCACAAAGAGATTTAGCTAATAGGATAGGTTTGGATGAGTCAATTGTATCACGAATTATTAAGGGAGAAAGAGTTCCTAAATCTGATGTTTTGGCAAATATAGCTACAGCATTACATACAACTTCTGATTATCTATTGGGAATAGAAAATGATGAGTTTGATAGCAATAAAGTTATTAGATTAATTGCTAGGAATTCTTCTAAAATGAGTGATGCAGAAAAAAAAGAATTAATAAATGCGTTATTTGAGGAGGAATAATATGTCAATAAAGTTAAGTAATGAAAGATGTGAAGAAATTAAGGAAGCTGTAGTAAATTTATTTGAAAAATATAATATAAATTGTGTTCCAATAAATGGTTTTGAGATTGCTAATAAGATGGGAGTTAAAGTAATTCCCTATTCTTCAAAAAAATCAAATGTTAGAGATTTATGCTTAAAAAAAAGCGAGGATGGTTTTTTGGGTATTAAAGAAAATAAGTGGTATATTTTTTACAATGATGATAAAGGATTTGGAAGAATAAATAATACAATGTTGCACGAAATAGGACATATTGTATTGGGACATACAGAGGATAGTGAATTAGCAGAAAAGGAGGTTAAATTTTTTGCCAAATATGCTCTTGTTCCACCAGTGCTTGTGCATAAGTTAAGGCTAACTACTCCAGAAGATATTTCATACACATTTGATGTTAGTTATGAAGCTGCATACTATGCATTGGTTTATTACAATAAATGGTTGCAATATAGTGGAAAATATTATAAACCTTATGAAGAAAAACTTTTATTATTATTTAATAATGCATTAAAAATATAATTTTATTAATTTTGGCAGTTTGGTTAACGTAAGACCAAAAAAAGAGGCGTTTGCACACCCATAAACAATATAATATATACAACAATATTATTATATCAAATGTTTAAAAAAGTTGCAAAAAAAAATCTCAAGAAAGAGGTGAAAAAATGATAAAGTATTATTTAAATCTTAATGCTCAGTCTAATGGTGATCATGAAGTTCATAAAGAAACATGTTATTATTACTATGAGTATAAGAATCAGTATAATTTTGAATTACTTGGGGCATTTAGTAATGATATTGAAGCAGTTAATTATGCTAGATTTAAACATCCAAATTTTAGAATAGATGGATGTGCATATTGTTGCCCTAATGCTCATAGGCATTAATTTATATTATTTAAGTAAGGGGCTTCGAAAAAATATTTTTGAATTTTAAGTTCTCCTTTAGTTATAAATGTTACAGAATTTATTGGTTATAAAGTAGCAATTAAAATTTTTGGAGATATTGATTCATTTTACATTAAATTATAAAGTTCATAATGTTTTTTTAGCATAAAAATAATAGATGTTTAGTTTCATCTGTTATTTTTTTATTAAAATGCACAAAATATAAAAATTTATAATGTATAAAAATAATGTAATTTAATAGATAAATATTATGTAAAGAAAGTGAGGTGGATATTTATAAATTTAAATTACGCAATATTTAGGAGTGAACCTATTTTTACATTAAATGATTTAGCACAGATAGGTTCTCATAATAAAAGGGAGAAGAAAGCTTATAATT
>CAMMTE010000050.1:0-8082 GCA_946499755.1 uncultured Mycoplasmatota bacterium | reverse complement strand
TACTAAACCTTGTTTCTGTTCTTTAGGATTATCATATTCTCCAATTATAGGAGTCAATTTATAAGGAGTTTTTTGAAACTGATATTTTTTCTTTAAATCATCTACATATATAACAGCAGGTAACTTATCAAGCCATAAATTATGAACTTGAATATTTTCCTTTAAAGCTAAATCTCTTAGATATTTAACTATATTAGGAAGTTGTTCTCCTTTAAGTTCAAGTTTAGTATTTTTCTGAACATCTATAGTCTTTATACTTCTACCAACATTATCAATAAAATTAACACTACTATCAATTTCTTTATAAACTTTATCTTGTGGATAATATGGTGCACCTGCATAAGCAGCTTGTCCCATTTGAAACAATTCATTATACCCAACTTGTAAATAGAAACGACCAACTTCTTTAATACTAGCAGCATCTGGTCTTTTAATAACTTCATTAGAATCTTGTTCATCCTGAACTTTTAAACATACTCTAAATCTTGAATTAGACCAAATCTGATCATTAACAACACCACTAGGTTTTTGAGTAGCAAGAATTAAATGTACTCCTAGACTACGACCAATTCTAGCTGTAGAAATTAATTGATCCATAAATTCTGGTTGATCAGTTTTAAGTTCGGCAAATTCATCTGATATTATAAATAAATGAGAAATTGGTGTATCTAATTGTTTTTCACGATAATACTTTTGATATTTATAAATATCTATAGTACCTTCTCCTAATTTATCTCTTGCCTTATTAAATAAAGCTTGACGTCTTTTTAACTCACTTTCAATAGATGATAAAGCTCTATTAATATCTGCAACTTCAAGATTAGTTATTGTACCTGTTAAATGAGGAAGCTTAAGACCAGTTTCTTTATTTTCAAAAGCACCTACTAAGCCACCACCCTTATAATCTATTAAAAGAAATTGTACTTCATCAGGATGATAATTAATAGCCATAGATAAGATATAAGTAATAATAAATTCTGATTTACCACTACCAGTCATACCTGCAATAAGTCCATGAGGACCTTGTTCTTTTTCATGTAAATCTAATTTAAAAATCTGTCCATTAGTACCATAACCTATAGGTGCAGCAAGACTATTAATAGGATTATTTACTTGCCATCTTTCTAAAGGATTAAGTTGTTCAATAGTACCAACATTATACATTTCTAAAAAACCTATTTGTTTTGGTAAATTATATTCATCATCTCTATCTTTAATAGGAATATTAGCAAGAATAGTAGCACATTTAAATAGATCCATTTGATTAACAAGTTCAATGGCAAAAGTCTTTTGAGTCTCTTTAGTTAATTCACTCTCAAAAACACCACCACTCTTTAAATCATTAATACTAATAAAACTCTTACATTGAGTAGGTAAATTAGCAAGACTAGAATTTAATATTAAAAGACTAAAGCCATAGTTTTTATCACTAGTTAAAATCTCTTCAATAATAGGATTATCTTTAGCACTCTTATAATCATCTGTAATAATTATATAATATGTATCAAACAATTTATAAGGATCTTCATTATTAGAAATTTTAACATCTTTTCTTAATTTTATTATTTGTTGTAAATAACTAGATACTTCTTTACTCTCATCAAAATTAGTAGAAAAGAAACGTAAACTTTTATCATGATTAAAATTATGTGGCATTAATTTCATATATTCCCAATACTTAGATCTACCTTCATTAGTCATAATTATAATCTTTAAATCATGATAACTATGAAGAGCAATCATCTGTAATATTAAAGCGTCTACATAAGGCTTAATATATTCATATCTACCAATCACAGCAGTAATATTTTTTATAATAAATGATTGTGTTATAGGAGCACCATCTATTTCTTTATTTTTATCAATGATAAGACGCATTCTTTCATCTAACATATCTTGATCTACTTTAAAATGTTCTTGAGGATAATCTATATTAATCTTTACTTTTTCTTTACCTATTCCAAGTCTTAAATTAAGGAAATCTTTTTGTTGTAATTCTCTTTCCCATAGTCTTCTACTTTTATTAATAATAAAATCATAACACTCACTAGAACTTAAACTATTAGAAAGTAATATCTGTTTTTCCGTAGCAATTATTTGTTGTAACTCTTTTTCTTTTTCAGTTAAATATTCACCATAAGCTTTCTCTATTTTTTCTTTTCTCTTCTTTTGTTGTTTCCTTTGAAATCTTCTATTTATTGTAGGCCAAATAAGAACACCTGCTAACATAGATATAGAAATCGCTACTGTAGGTAAAACACTATAAAAACTTCTATTACCATCTTGCATTGACATAAAAGCAACAATAAGCATAACAAATGAAGTAGAACCCATAGTAATCATTGGCCCTAAAGTCATAATAAGAGGAGTTTGATCTTGTTCTGTAATATTAGGATGAGAATCAATTTTAAAATTTCTTGTCTCTAAAACTTCTGTAAATCGAGGTAATCTAACAAAATAATCATTCTCATCATATAAAGTAGTCTCTAAATCATCTTCATCAGTAAAGACATCAATTCTCTTTTGTAATTCTATTTTTTCTTTAAGATCACTAGTATTAACACTAATACTATTTAAAGGATTGTTAATAGTTATAGTGTTTCCTAGTACTATTAATTTTAGTCCCATTATAAAAATAATATCACCATGATTTAAAGAAAGAGTTATCCCCGTTTTAATTACTTTATTATTTACAAAAGTACCATTTTGACTATTTAAATCTTCTATAAGCCAATTATTATTTTTATAATATAATTTAATATGGTTAGGTGAAGTTAATCTGTTTCTATAATAAATTGTATTATTACTATCACTACCAACAGATATAGTACAATCATTTAAAACAGTAAATGTTTTTTTAGTCTCATCATTTAAAGGTGCTGTATATAAAATTAAATAACCATCTTGATTTTTTAACTTTAAAAGAGAAAAACTATAAGGTTCTAATACAATTTTACTAACAGTTTTATCATCAACAACAATACTGACACTCTTATTACTAAAAGCTACCCATTTACCATCTTCTTCTTGAATATTTATTATCTTTTTTTCTTGATTATCATCATCTATATCAGTTACCCAATAACTACCATACACTTTTAATGGAAGTGTAAAGCTAATTAATCGACTCTTATCAATAACATATACTATCATAGCTAGCCTCCTACTATGTATTAATTATAAATTGTTTTTGTCTTTTAATCAAGATAAAGAAAAAGAGCTTTATAGCTATCTAATTTATATCGGATTATTCCAACACTCACTCCATTTTTCTAAAGTTTCATTCTCAGTAATAGTACCAATCATAGTAAATATTAAATTAATAAAAGTAACCATAAAAAATATTAATATGGCATATACACATCTTCTAAGTAATCTCTTAATAATTTTCTTATTCTCTTTATCATCACTACCTATAACTGCCTTACCTAAATCAAAAGTACATAAAACTAATAAAATAATAGGTATAGCAATCTGAATAACAGGAAATACTCCATCTTTAATAACTTTTATTAATGAATCAAATCCATAACAGTTACTTTCTACATCAACAACTACTTCTTCTAATATTTGTACCATACAATCATCCTCATAAATATTATACCAAATATATAAAAAAATAGCATTTTTATGCTACTTTTATATTAATCCTCACCTGCTCTTTTCCAGCAATTACTCCATTCAGTTAAACCAGGTGCAGAATCACCTACTATATCACTAACCATTGTAAATAATAAACTTATAATAGTTACGATAAAGAATACAAGTATTGCATAGATACATCTTTTAATTAATTTTCCTTGCGCTTCTTTAACTGCCTTATCATCACTAGATATAACCGCTTTACCTAAATCTAAAGTACCAAGAACGATTAAAATAATTGGAATACCTATTTGCAATACTGGAAATAATCCATTTCTTATTATTCTAACTACAAATAAGAAACCATGACATCCATCATCTACATTTGCAGTAGCATCTAATATTTGCATAAAATTCATTAAATTAAACATAATAATTCTCCTTTACTAACATAATAATATAAAAATTATTAATATTTGTCAATCTTTTATCTTTTAAATAGACCAAATATCTTACCGCCATCTTTCTCTTTAGGTTTATTAATAAGCCCTATCTTAGATAAGAAATCAGCAAGTACTGGATTTTTTATTCTATCATTTAAAGGGGGAATATTATAAAACACTTTAGTTCTACCTTCATATTCAAAATCCATTATATCACTATTAGAAAGCAAACTTTGATTTAAAATAATCTTCTTTCCCTTTAATTCTTCAAATATTCTCCTATCTCTTTTCATTAATTTATTTAATCTAATACTAGAAGGCTCTATTAAGTATAAAACATCCCCACAAGCCCCTTCATTACTAGAATCATTTAAATCAATCAAGATAACAGAAACATCTTTATGCTTAACAATCTCTGTCATTAAATTCTCATCATTAACAGAAATCATATTAGAAGAATTAAAATATAAAAAATCATGTCTATTAACTTCTATCGCTACAACACTCATTCCATATGTCTGTTCTAATTCTTTTTTTAACATATAAATAAGAGTAGTACTACCAGCATGATCAGTTATATTTTTTATTCCAATGATTCTAGAACCACCAACAACTTTCTCATTAATAGTACTAGATAAATCATTTAATTGTTGAATATGTGCCACATCTTTATAAGTATTAGGATGATCTAAAAAGTATTTAACCCCATCTATAGTAGTAGTAAAATTATATATTCCCATAGAAATAATTTTAGATAAATAACTACTAGAACTAGATAACTCATTATTAGGAAGTAAAAGAATGATTTTATCAGCATCAAGACCAATAGATATTTTTTGAATATTTGTAATATTATCATAATCTTTAATCGCTGTAATATCTAAAATCATTCTTGCATAGAAGAAATTCTTAAACATCTCCACAATCTCATCAGCAGTATGAACTCCATCAACAGTTTTAATAACATCTATATCTAATTGTGATAAGAGAGCCTTCGCTTCATTAGCAATTATGACATTCATTCTTTCACTCCTCTCTTTTAATTAGTAAATAGTTCTAGTCTCACCTACTACATGTAAGAAACTTCCCATACCAAGTATATTCTTAACAACTGGAATATCAATATTAACAAATGTAACTACAGAATAATAAACACCATTTCTATCCTCATCTGCACCAGTTTGTGAAACTTCATGTACTTGATAACACCAACCATTATAACCAGGACAAACAGCATCAGGATTATTAGACTGATATCTAAGCATTTGTTCATTATCAGCAGCATAACTCATTTGTTCAATATAATCATTAATTTTAGTAATAGCCTCATCATTAGTAGGGCCTTCATATTGTTCTATTATATTGACTATCTGATTTTTAACTCGAAATGCTCTAGCATAATTAACAGAATAAGCCATATAACCATTAATTAACAATACAAATATTAATATAACTTGTAAAGCAAATACTTGTCCTATTGCATCTCTCATTAATAAATCACATCCTTTTTATTTTATGTTCTTCTATTATCCTTGTGGTTGTCTAACAACATCTTGTTGTGAAGTAACGTTATCATTCCAAGTATCTTCAATAGCAGGTTGAATAACATTAGGCCAGAAAATAGCAAAGAAAGCTGCAATAACACCTATTAAAACAATAGTTACTACTGTCATATTTAACTCTCCTGTCGCTTCTTTCATTAAAACATCTCTCCTTTCATATCTTACATAACTAATTATAACAAATAATTATAGATTTGTAACTACTTTTTTATCCAATCATTGTCAACATTGAAGCAAGTATAACAATCATTACACTTACACCTGTAACAACAAGCATTATCATCGTTTGATTTCCCATATGATCAAGTCTTTCTTTATATTTAGTCTCTCTAGCTTTCGCCTGTAAATTAGATACTGTTCTTGAAAACATTAAAAGTCTCTCTTGTTTATTCTCTTGACTACCTAAACCTAAACGATATAAAAGTCTCATCATTCTCATTGAATCTCTAACTGGATAAGCATTAGCAAATTCCATATATGGATTAATGCTAGAATCTCCAGAATTAATCTTTTCAATTAATTCTCTAAGACCTGGTTTAAAAATATCAGGAGCATCATTAATACTTTTACCAATCGCTACAGGCACAGTATAATGTTGTATTAATATTTCTAAACTCTTTAAATAGTATGGCAACATTATGTCAATATGATGCAAATGAGATTTATAATATTTTTTTAAACTTGTATAAGGCATCTTAAATACTAAAACTGCAATGATTACAGCAAGCATCACATTTATTAAACTAAGATCATCAATAAACAAAAACATAAATATAAAGAATATACCCACAGCATATAAAACTCTTTTTTGAAATAAATCATCAGGTGTAACTTTCTCTCCATATTTAGCATAAACTAAAAAGTTATAATCATCTTCTCTTAATATTTCAAAATATTTTTTATTATCATTAATAAATTTTTTTTCATCAATAGTTTTATTATAAATTAAAACAAATAATATAACTACTGCAATTAATATAATTTCCATACTTATTCAACCCCCACATTCTCATTATAATATCTTTCTCCTTTTAAAAGGAAATAACAATTAAAAATAATAATACCATGAAGCATAATCTGTACAAAAATATTATCTAAAAGGGCTCTATAACTTTCACTACCTAACATATATTGAATAAGCATAACTAAAAGAAATAACATAACACCATATTGTAAGAATTTTTTATGGAAATTAGCTCTATCCATTCTATCACGATAAACGCTTTCAACAAGTGTATCAATATCAAGTTGCATATTTTCCAAACTCTCACCTGTATCTCTTGCACCTTCTTTAGTTATTTGTAAGAATAACTGATGCATATTTTTTACTATATAGTATGGATATTTATCATTCATATAAGCAATAGCATCATCAATCGCTCCATTTTGATATGACATATCAATAACTCTATTAACATCAGAAAGTACAGGATCTTCAAGTACTCCAGAATTTCTAACTCCCTCTAATGATTTAACGAAACTTTGCGTAGTAGCAAATTCCATAATTACATTTGTTGTATATATTTGTACTTGTTCAAAAATAAACTCACTATATACTCTTTTACATCTTAAAAAGGATAAATATGGGATAAAAGAAATAGCAATTATAACATAGATAAGAGCAACTATTAAGTTATAGAAATACATATAAGTAACAATACCAGCAAAGCCTCCCATTATTAAAACTTGTACTAAATATTGTCTTGGTGTATACTCTTGACCTAACTGTTTTGTTTTCTCTCGTACTACTTTATAAGAATAAGGAGCAAATTTATCATATATAGCCTGTACTTGTTCTGTGATATATTTAGAAACATTTTGTCCTTTATAATTTCTATATAAAAGAATTACAAGACCAATTAATAGTAATAAAAATAATACCATTACTTACATCCTCCCTTCTTATACTATTTCATCATTATTAGAAGCGTTAAAATTAGGTGTTGTATTAACTACTTCATTAGGAAAAGTAGTATTAGTATTTACTGTAAATACATTATTAGAATTTAAATTAGTATTAGAAAAATTATTAGTAGTATCAACATTAGGAGTAATAACAGGATTATTATTAAGAATAGTCGATTGATTGTTATTATTGTTACTACTTGTATTAACATCACTATTAATATTATTTAAACTATCAACCATACTATCCACATCACTCATAGAGTCTCCCTTTGAAAATAAATTATCAATAAAGATATTTTGATTTTCCAAATACTCTTTTAAATATCTAGTAGGCATATTTTGAACAGGAGCCTTACCAAATGTCTTTTGATATAAAATATGACTCTGTGGTTTATTATTATCATCAACATAGAATTCTACTACTTCATCAACTTCACGATGAAATTTACCATATTCTTTACTGTAGTATGCTTTAATATGAACACCAAGTTGAATATAACGATATATGGTATTTAAAAATTGATCTACTTCAATATCACTTTCAAGAAGTGAATACATACGATATGGAATAGAACTAGCTTTATCAG
>CAMMTE010000049.1:0-8083 GCA_946499755.1 uncultured Mycoplasmatota bacterium | reverse complement strand
ATATAATATTTTATAAATAATTTATTCTTTGCCATTAATGATGTAAAAGTATAATTATTTTTCTTTAAGAAATTTATTATATCTTTTTTAGGATTACGAGAAGTATTAGCGATTCCCAAAATAATAACATCATCTTTATTTTGGTTATAGTCATTGTATATTTTTTCAATACTAGGTAATTCATCTAAACAAGAAAAACAGTCAATAGCATAGAAATGTAAGATGATAGTTTTACCTATATAGTCATCTAAAGTATGAGTGTTACCAGATTGATCTTTTAGAGTAAAGTTAATAGGTGTTCCTAGTTCTACTTTACCAGTACTAGTTACTGTCTCTTTATCTTTAATGTTTTCCATAGTAAAACCAGTATAAGATACAAAGATTCCCATGAAAATAATAATTAAGGCTCCTAATTTAACAACATAGTTTAAGATATTTTGTTTTCTTTTAATTATATTTAAGACTTTAGTAGTAAAGAGTCCTAATATTATAAAAGGTAGTAAAAAACCTAAGGCATATACTAAAACAAAAATATTACCTAGTAAAGCGGTACTTGCAGTAGATGCCATGATTAGGGTTGATGATAAGGCTGGTCCTACACAAGGAGTCCAAGCGAAAGAAAAGATAAAGCCCATTAGGAAAGCTGTTTTTTTAGTCATTTTATTGGGATTAAAATTAATCTTTAATTTCTTTTCTTTATTTAGAAAATCTACTTTTAAGACGCCAAGTTGGAATAGTCCTAAAATTACGATTAAGATGCCCCCTACTTCTAAGAATATTTTTCTATTATCTTTAAAGAATAGACCAAGTCCTGTAAAAGATAGTCCTAAGATAAAGAAAGACATAGATATTCCTAAGATAAAAAATAAGGTATAGATTAGAACTACTTTCTTTTTATAAGTAACATTGCCATCTTTATCTATCTCTTTAGCGTTAGTAGCAAGGTAGCCCATATATAAAGGTATTAAAGGAATAACACAAGGTGAGAAAAAGGAGATTAATCCTTCTAAAAATATTCCTAATATTTGCATTAACTCAGTCATTAAATCACTCTCCTAGAGAATTCTAACAAAAAATAGAGTTAATTACAACTCTAATTTTCTTTAGTACTTAATATGGCTAGAAAAGCATCAGGTGGTACTTCTACACTACCTATTTGTTTCATCTTCTTTTTACCTTCTTTTTGCTTTTCAAGTAGTTTTTTCTTACGAGTAATATCACCGCCATAACATTTGGCAAGGACATCTTTTCTTAAGGCTTTAATATCAGTTCTAGCGATTACTTTAGTACCAATAGAAGCTTGTACTGGTACTTCAAATAGTTGTCTTGGTATTACATCTTTTAATCTATGAACTATTAATTTACCACGATTATAGGCAAAGTCTTTATGAACTATCATACTAAGAGCATCTACTACTTCGCCATTTAACATAATATCTAATTTTACTAAGTCACTAGCTTCATACCCTGTTACTTCATAGTCAAATGAGGCATAGCCTTTAGTAATTGATTTTAATTTATCAAAGAAGTCATAGACTATTTCTGATAGAGGTAGTTTATAGATAAGGCAAACTCTAGTATCATCTAAATAATTCATATTAATAAATGTGCCTCTTTTATCTTGACATAATTCCATTAGTGGTCCGATATAATCTTTTGGAGTATAAATAGATGTCTTGACAAAAGGCTCTTTTATTTCTTTTATCTTAACTTTAGGAGGCATTTTATTAGGAGCATCTACTTCGATAGTAGAACCATCAGTAAGAGTTACTTTATAAATAACAGATGGAGTTGTGGCAATAACATCGATATTAAATTCTCGCTTAATTCTCTCTATTGTTACTTCCATATGTAATAGTCCTAAAAAGCCTGTTCTAAAACCAAAACCTAAAGCCACTGATGTTTCAGGTTCATAGACTAACGCTGCATCATTTAGTTTTAGTTTAGCAAGTGAATCTCTTAACTCTTCAAACTGATTAGTCTCAATTGGGTAAAGCCCACAGTAGACAACGCTTTTTAATTTCTTATAGCCTGGTAATGATTCTACTTTGTCTTTAGTAGAGTTTAAAGTAATTGTATCTCCTACATGAACATCACTAATACTTTTAATAGAGGCATAGATGTAGCCCACTTCTCCTGTGCTTAGAGAGTTAACTTCTACTTCTTTAGGAGTATTTTTTAAAATAGATAAAACTTCATATGAGGCTTTACTTTCTAGCATATAGATAGTATCACCTTTTTTGATACTACCATTAAATATACGAACAGCGGTTAAAACTCCACGATAAGAGTCATAGATACTATCAAAGATTAATCCCTGTAAAGGTTTAGAAGCATCTCCTTTAGGAGCAGGTATTTTTGTAATGATAGCATCTAGTAATTCTTTTATCCCCTCACCTGTTTTGGCACTAGTTAAGATAATATCTTCTTCATCAAAGCCTAAATTAGTAAGTTCTTCAGTTACTTTAGGAATATCAGCACTAGGTAGGTCTATTTTATTAATAACAGGAATAATAGTTAGGTTATTATCAAGAGCAAGATAGAGATTGGCAAGAGTTTGGGCTTCTATTCCTTGAGTAGCATCCACTACTAAAATAGCCCCTTCACAAGAAGCTAGAGACCGATTAACTTCATATGAAAAGTCAACATGACCTGGAGTATCTATTAAATTTAATAGATATGTTTCGTTATTATATAGATAATTAATAGATACAGCATTTAATTTAATAGTAATACCGCGTTCTCTTTCTATATCCATAGAATCTAATAATTGTTCTTTCATTTCTCGCTCTGTAACTGCTTTAGTCTCTTCTAAAATTCTATCTGCTAAAGTACTTTTACCATGATCTATATGAGCGATTATAGAAAAATTACGAATATTTTCTTGTTTCATAAACTTCACCTACTTAAAATATAGTAACATCAGTTACTATATTATCATATTTTTAAGAGTTTTTTAACTCTTGTATTTCTTTTTTAGACAATCCAGTTGTTTTAATAATATCATCATAGATAAATTCATATCTAACATTTTCTTTGCTAATTCTACCTTCTTTTTTGTAAAGTTATAGTCCTCTCAAACTCACTTAACTCATCACTATTATAATATTTTTCCTGGAATTTTAAAAGGTTTATATTGCATATTACAAGATTATCTGAAAGTACTATTACTCATTCAGAGTCCATTAATACAAATTTTATTATATCTCTACCATCATACTGTCAATCTAAATTAAAATTTATCTGTATACCTATATAATTATCTTCATAATAACTAGCATTCATTTCTAAATTAACTACATTTCTTTCAATCCTAACAATTATATCAGTAACTTTCTTCTTTTCTTTAGCATTACTAACAGTTAATGCTTGATTTTTTTATGTATATTTCTTTCTTAATTAAATACTTTAAAGAAAGTGATTTAACTCTAGCATAAGAAGATAATTAGAATATTGCAAATTCAAAAGAAAAATAGGTGCAAAATTACTTTAAAACACCCATTTTTATAAAAATATGTTCTAAAAATCGTCTAAATTTTCAAAATCTATATAAATTTTATTTTTTTACTTTTTTCTTATATATTTCTATTAAATCAGGATCATTTTGATTTTCTGGTAATTCTTCTAAAGAGAAAAACTTCATATTTTTAGACTCATTATCCCATTTTAAATTACCATTATATTTCTTGACTAAAAATAAAACTGTATTATTAATAACAACATCACCATTAGGATAACTATTTCTTCTACTTTTACCTGATACGACATCAATTATTTCTAAATCTTCTTTTAAGACATCTAGATTAGTTTCTTCTTTAACTTCTCTAATAATAGTATCATAAAAAGTCTCTTCTAATTCCTGACAACCACCAGGTAAGCCCCATTTGTCTCTATCTGCTCTTTTCTGTAGTAGTATTTCCCCTTTACTATTAACAATAATAGCAGCAGCACCATCTTGTAAAAGAACAAACTTATGTCTAATTTCATCAGGCATACAAAGTCTTGTATAGACAGGATAACCTATTTCTTTAGATAGTTTTATAATTTCATCAGCATTACTATTTACCATTTTATTTACTAATTCTTCATGACTAATCATAACTATTACACCTCGTATATAGGATAACATAAAAATGAAATTAATCAAGAACTAATCGCTTCATTTAACATATTAAAGAAAGCATTTTCTAACATTTTCTTTTACTTTTTCTCTATCTGCAAGTCTATATCTATCATTTGTAAAGTTATCTATTATATTCATATCAAGATTAAACAAAGGACTTATTTTCTTGTAATTTTCTATTATTTTACATTCTTTCCAGTTTGGATACTTTGCATCTAAAATTCCTAATAGAGAACTTATAACGACTTCTTTCTTATTATGTGGAAAATTAATCCAAAGCATTGCATTTTCTACTCTAAATAATGTATGTAGTATATATAAACTCTTTATTTGATTTTTATATTCTTCATCTAATCCTCTCATTTGCATATTTTTTTCTAATGTTTCCACACATTTAATTATATCTAGAATATTTGGTATCTTATTGATAAAGTCTTTAATTGTTGTATTCATATTTACTCTATAATTATATACATTTTCATCCATATGAAATAACCTTTCACTACTTGCTACAACAACTGGCATTATGGCAAGATCTTCCCATTTAGTATTTTCAGGAAATCTTAGATCACCAATTAATTCTCTACTTATTAACTTATTACCTATTCCAGGAGTTTCACTTACTATATAATCCTTATTTTCTCTAACATTAATAATTTGATTGCCTCTTATATTATTCCAACTACATTTATCTTCCATCTTTATAGGTCCTAAAATTGTTTGATAATTGCCTCTTACTAATGAAACATGATTTTCCTTTGCAATATTATACATTCTATCTAAAATATCAAGCTTTAAATAATCATCAGCATCTACAAATTTAATAAATTCCCCATTAGCATTTTCTATACCTATATTTCTAGCAGAACCAGCTCCACCATTTTCTTTGCTTATAATTTTTAATTTACCTTTATATTTTAAAGATAAAGAGTCCAAAATGTTTAAACTATTATCAGTAGAACCATCATTAATAGCTAATATTTCGATGTCTTTCATAGTTTGATTAGCTATACTTGAAATACATTTTTCTATATATTTTTCCGCATTGTAAACAGGAACTATAACGCTTATTTTTGACATAACTATCCCCCTTTTTCAAATTATGCGCTTATTATAGCATATAATACAAAAAAGCAAACTTTCAAGAACTAATCGCTTCATTTAACATATTAAAGAAAGCATTCATTCCTTTATTAAAAGCATTTTCTATTAAATAAGATAAATCAAGACCTAACTTAGAAATATTATTTTCATAATTAATTTTATCTTTATTTAAATAATCTTTAATAGTTACATCTTTGCCTAAAGCGATATCTTCTTCATATTCTTTTATTTGTTCTTCTGTTAGCATATTTTCTCTATTTTTAGCATATTCATTATAACCTGAAGCTTGCATAAAATATAAAACAAAGAAGAGAAATACTAATATTAAAATAATAAGTCTAGCGATGTTAGTTTTGGTCACTTTCTATCACCTCACTTAAGACTTCACTTAAAACTAAAATAGTATCATACACTTCATCTATAGTATTTTCAGGGCCTCCTATTTCAATTAAGATAGTCCTATTAGAAAAGTCTTGATTATAAACTCCGTTTACACCTGCTCCTTCTTTTTCATATATTCCTTTAGAAAGATTTGGTATTTTAGTGTTTATCAAGTCGCTTATTCTATTACTAAATTCTAAATTTTCACTGTAATTAGGATTTTCTAATCCAACTAAAAACATTACTTTAGCATAATTTTTATCATTGTAAGTTAAAGTTGTTTTATCATGAGTTAGAGAATCTCTATGTAAATCTATAAAATAGATTAAACTAGGATAAGTCTTCTTTGCTTGTTCCATTAAAACTCTACTAGCTTCATAACTACCAGCATAATTAAGTCCTAAACTACTTCTAATACTACTTATAGTTGTCTCTTCGATTAAAACATTAAAACCATTTTTTTCTAATTCTTCTTTTAAAACATAATCAGCTAGTTTAACAGTTGGCATAACACTATATTCTGCAAAAGATGTGGCTTTATATTCTTCTGTATCATGAGAATTATATAAGTAAATGGTAGGAGATGAAGAAATAACCTTGTTATCAACTTTAGTTGTTTCTTTTATTATTTTATTATCTTTAACTAAGCCTTTATAATTACTATCTAAAATAGATAGAGGTTTAGATATATCTAAATTAATTAATTTTGTCATAATTTTGTGGAAATAACTATAATTAGATTTACTATTAACAATAAAAGGATTATTATTTTCTATTAAAAATTTTACAATATCACTATTTTGGTATGGAAGATTATATTTGGATAAAACTTTAATTGTAAATAAAAATGAGAAGAAAACAACAAGACAAAAGAAGAAAACTTTATATTTCCTTTTTTTAGATTTCTTATTTTTAGATACAAATTTCTTCTTCATAAAAATTCTCCTTTATTACATAGTAATAAAAGGAGTACTAGAATAGTGTCGAATTAATTTATTTCTAAACTTTTATTTAAAGCTTTACCTAATAAAGTGCTTAATTTAGAGATAATAAAGTCTATTTCTTTAGGAGTTACTAATAAATTATAACCTAAAGGAGTTAATACTTCTCCTATAAGAGATTTTATTTCATCATCATTTAAAGTACCAATTAAGCCCATTACTTCTTCTTTTTCATGCTTTTCTAAAGTGCTTTTATGATCTTTATAATTTCTATTAATTGGAGGAACAAATTTTAATTTTTTATTATCAATATTTTCTTTTTCATAGGAAAAATGTCTAAAGATATAGTTTATGGTATTACTAACTATAGTAGTAGCATCAACAACAGTAGGAATACCAATAGCGACTACTGGTATACCTAGAGTTTCTTTACTTATTTCAAATCTATTATTTAAAAGACCACTACCGGGATGAATACCTGTATCTGTTATTTGAATTGTTTTATTAATGCGTTCAAGATTTGAAGCTGCTAGAGCATCTATAACAATTAAAAAGTCTGGTTTAGTTTTTTCTATTACTCCTTCTATAATTTCTTTAGTTTCAATTCCAGTTGTTCCCATAACTCCAGGTACTAAAGATGATATTATACGATATTTAGAGTCTATTGGAAGGCCTAATTCAACTATTTGTCTTGTTATTTTAATATGCTCTATTGTAAGTGGTCCTAAAGCATCAGGAGTGGCCTTTCTATTACCTAATCCTACTATTAAAGTACTATAATTATCTTTAATATTAATTTCTTTAAATAAATCTTTTAAAGCTTTAATAGTAGTGTTTAACAAATTATTGAAATTAGTTTCATCAGTTACATCATCAAAATAAATTGTTTTATAAACTCCTTCTTTTTTATCTATTTTTTTAGACATTTCACTATCAATATTAATAGTTTCTATTTTTATATCATTATATAATTCTTCACCTTTTTTATATTCACCAAAATTATTAAGATGTTCAACAATTAAGTCGGTCCTAATTCTATATTTACTTAAATCTATTTCATGCATTTTATCTTCACCATTTTCCTTTCCTTTATATTATTAACAAAATATTACAAAAATATTTGCAAAATGGTATATTATTTGGTAAAATTAGATTGTTTCGGGAAGTGAGGTGAAAAAACATGCCAAATATTAGAAGTGCTAAAAAAAGAGTACGTAGTAATGCTAGAAAAAGAGATGTTAATACTTTAGTTAAATCTAGTATGAGAACTGCAGTTAAAAATTGTGAGAAAGCAGTAAACACAGGTAATAAAGAAGAAGCATCTAATAAATTAAATATTGCATTACAAAGAGTTGATAAAGCTTGTACTAGTGGATTAGTTCATAAGAATAAAGCTGCTAGATTAAAATCAAGACTTACTAAAGCCGTAAATAATATGGAATAAGAAAAAGAAATGTGGATAGTGTACACGCACATTTCTTTTTTATTTTTTTAAAAAGTATTAATTTTCAAAATTCGAACCATTTTTAGGATA
>CAMMTE010000048.1:0-8727 GCA_946499755.1 uncultured Mycoplasmatota bacterium | reverse complement strand
TTTTTGATAGCCTTCACTAAACTCTTTCGCTTCTTCAAATTTATTTAATGTTTTTAAAAAATTATCTTTACTATTTTCTGTTCTATAATCAAGAAAACTATCTTCATATTCTAAAACACTTTGATAATGGGCTGCTATTTGATTAATGTTTTCTAAAATACAATTTTCTTGAGTAATTTCAAATCCATTATTTAAATCCTTTAAAAGATTTAAACCATTATTAATAGCGATAATATCTTGAGGATTATTATCTTCTTTTTCTTTTTCAAATCCAAAAGCACTAACTGAAAAAAATATACTTCTACCCATTGCTTTTAAAAATTTATTTTTTTCTCTTTGCGTTAAATCTCTTTCGTTCGCTTTAACTAGTAAATTAAAAATAGTATTTTCATCTTTTATAACCATACGTTGCATAATAATATCAAGCATAATAGTACCTCCTTTTAAACTATTATACTTAAATTTAGTTACTTTACAAGATATTTCTTGGTATATTATAAATTTATTAAATGAAAGAAATTTCATATAATATTAAAGTAAATAATATTTATTTACAAAATGTAAATGTTTCTCGCTTCTGGGTGGCTAGCGAGTAATAAGTAATCCCAGTAGAAAATGATTGGAAGATTCTATCAAATGATAGAATTTTTTTAATTGTTGTGCTAAACTAATAAATGTAATTGTTAGGAGGTGTTTTCATGAATAATCAAGATGTTATAAATGAAATTAGACGTAAAACTGATATCGTTGATATTATTGGTGAGAAAATACCTCTAGAAAAACGTGGTAAAAACTATTTTGGTGTTTGTCCTTTTCATGATGATACTAATCCTTCAATGAGTGTATCTCGTGAAAAACAAATATATACTTGCTTTTCTTGTCATGCGACAGGTAATGTCTTTACCTTTTTAATGAACTATGAACATAAAGAATTTAATCAAGTTGTTAGTGATTTAGCATCTCGTTTAGGTATTGCTTTAAAAGGTTTTAAAGCTAAGAAGATATCTACTAAATATGATGATTGGTATAATATCTATGATCTTGCTAATAAATTTTATCAAAATAATTTAATGAGTAAAGAAGGACTACCTGCTAGAGAATATTTAAAGCAAAGAAGTATTGATGAAGAAACTATTAAAGAGTTTGAGATTGGTTATTCCTTAGGAAATCGTAGTGATTTAACGACTCTTTTAACTAAAAAAGGTTATTCTCTAGATTTATTGAATAAAGTAGGAATTACTACTAATGACTATGATATCTATCATAATCGTTTAATGTTTCCTTTACATGATTTATCTGGTAAAGTAATAGGTTTTAGTGGCCGAATAATTACAAATAGTAAAGAAAATAAATATCTTAATACTAAAGAAACAGAACTATTTAAAAAAGGCAAACTCTTATATCATTATCATATTGCAAGAGAAGCCTCTAGAATATCTAAGTCTATAATAATTATGGAAGGCTTTATGGATATTATAAGAGCATCTACTATAGATGTTAAAAATACGGTCGCTACTATGGGTACAGCTTTAACAACTGATCATATTAAAAACATTAGACGTCTATCTAATAATATAATATTATGTTTTGATGGTGATGAAGCTGGAGTAAAAGCGACAATAAGTGCTGGAGAAGCTTTTTCTAAAGAAAATATTGAAGTAAAAGTAATAGAATTAACAGATGGAGATGATCCTGATACCTATATTTTAAAAAATGGTAAAGAGGCATTTCAATCTTTAATTAATAATGCAATTTACTATAGTGACTTTAAAATAAAAGCCCTTAGTAATAACTATAATTTCTTAAGTAGTGAAGATAAAGCTAATTATATTCATGATGTTCTAGAAGAGGCAGTTAAAATAAATGATCCTATTAGAGTGGAAATAATTTTAAAAGATCTTGCAAAAAAGTTTGAAATAGGGTATAATACCCTAGAAAAAAGCTTTCAGGAGTTGAAAAGTTCTAAAAATGAAGAACAATCAAATAATATTATAATTACTCCTGTAAAGTTAGCATCTAAAGAAAAAAAAGATAAGTATCAAAAAGCCAGTCTATCTATTATCTATTATATGTTAAATAATCCTCTAGTAATTGAGAAAGTAGAACGTGAAAATTTAGTTTTCCCTACTGAAGCTTTAAGAGCCTTGTATTGTGAGATTGTTTATTTCTATCATAAGTATGGATTTATTAATGAAGCTGACTTTTATACTTATTTAACAGACAAAAAAGAGTTGATTAATCTCTTAAATGATGTTTTAGTATTAGATTTAAAGCCTAATATTAAAGATGATGAATTGTCCTTATATTTTAGAGTAATTAGAGAATATAATATGACTAATGCTATTAAAAGATTAGAGGAAAAGATTAAAGAAACAACTGACCAAACATTGCAGATTAAATATGCTGAAGAGATTAGAAAACTAAGAATAGGGGAGAAATAGTAATGGTAGAAGAAATTAAAACAATGGAAGAGAGAAAAGCTAAATTAATTAAATTAGGTAAAAGTCAAGGATTTATTACTTATGAACAGTTAGCTGATGAATTAAAAGGACTTGAAGTAGATAGTGATAGCCTTGATGATTTATATAATTCCTTAGTCGCTGAAGGAATAGATATTGTTAGTGATGATGGTAGTGATGATGCTAGTGGGGAAGAGATTACTGAACATACTAAAACAGAAGATTTAACTTTATCTAAAGATGTAAAAATAAATGATCCAGTTAGAATGTATTTAAAAGAAATAGGTAGAATTCCTTTACTTAATAGTGATGAAGAATTTGAATATGCTGAACGTGCTGTTGAAGGTGATGAGGAAGCGAAAAGAATATTAGCAGAGTCTAATCTTCGTTTAGTTGTTTCTATCGCTAAACGTTATGTAGGTAGAGGTATGCTTTTCCTTGACCTAATTCAAGAAGGAAATATTGGTTTAATGAAAGCGGTTGAGAAATTTGATCCAACTAAAGGATATAAATTTTCAACTTATGCTACTTGGTGGATAAGACAAGCGATAACAAGAGCGATTGCTGATCAAGCTAGAACTATTAGGGTACCTGTTCATATGGTAGAAACAATTAATAAACTAGCAAGAATCCAAAGACAACTTACTCAAGAATTAAATAGAGAACCAACTGATGATGAAATTGCTGCTAAACTTGAAATGCCTGTAGAAAAGGTACGTGAAGTATATAAAATAAGCCAAGATCCTGTTGCTCTTGAAACTCCAATTGGTGAAGAAGATGATTCTCATTTAGGAGACTTTATCAAAGATGAAAGAACTATTGGACCAGAAGAGTATACTACTGAAGAAATGTTAAAAGAAGAACTTGCAAGTGTTCTTTTAACCTTGACAGATCGTGAAGAAAAAGTATTAAGACTTAGATTTGGTCTTGATGATGGACAATGTAGAACCCTAGAAGAAGTAGGACAAATCTTTGGTGTAACAAGAGAGAGAATTAGACAAATAGAAGCGAAAGCTTTAAGAAAGTTAAGACATCCATCTAGATCAAGAAAACTAAAGGACTTCTTAACAGATTAAATGAAAATAAATAACAGATTAAAAACAATAGGGGATTTAGTTCCCCTTTCAGCATACCCTTTAGACATTGGATGTGATCATGCTCTTTTGTCTATTTATCTTGTTAAAGAAAGAGGCCTTAATAAAACGATCGCTAGTGATAATAAAAGTGGTCCTTTAAAAAAAGCGAAAGAGAATGTTAAGTTTTATAAAGTAGAATCTAAAGTAAAACTAATAGAAGCGGAAGGATTAGACTCTTACACTGAAGGTATAGATACCGTTACTATATCTGGTATGGGTGGCCTTAATATTAATAAAATAATAGATGATAATAGAAAATATCTAAAGTATATTAATACTTTTATCTTATCACCTAACAATTATTCTATCGCTGTTAAAAGAAAACTAACTAAATTAGGTTATCATATTAGTAATGAAGCTTTAGTTAAAGAAAATAATATTATTTATGAAATATTAGTATTTACTAAAGGAAGAAAGTATTATTCCTATAAAAAGTTATTTTTAGGACCAGTATTAATGGAAAAAAAAGATAGCCTAACTAAAGAATATTATAAAAATTTATTAAATATGAAAAAAGCTTTGTTAGAAGCTTTACCTAAGAATTTAGGAAATAAAATAAGAGAAACTAAAAAAGAGATAAAATATTTAGAAGAAGTATTATCTAACTAACTATTTATCTCTTTTCTATTTATCCCAATAACAGATGCAATTGAAGTAGTAAGAAGTATTATAATACTATAAATAACAGTTCTAATATCAAAAGAACTACTAGTAAATATCTTCATAATAAACATAATTATTAAAACAATTGCTCCTAACTTTAAACCTTCTACAAGACCATATTTAGATGAGTTTTTGCCTAAGAAAAAAGCATTGATAAATAAAGATAATAAGACTATAACCATTTTCATAATATTATAAATATTATTACTAATAATATCAAAGTAATAAAGAGTAGTTAAAATAAAACCTAATATAATTATACTTAAAATAGTAGTTACAATTATTTTACCTAGTCGTTTTAAATAATTCATAAGTATCACCTAATAAATATTATGTAAATAATCTCTATTTAGACTAATAAATATTCAAACAATTGCTTTTTCTTTTTTAATAATTGTGTTATTATAATGAAGAAAGAAAAGGAGGTAATAAAATGAGTGGACATTCAAAATGGGCTACTATTCATAGAAAGAAAGGGTTAATAGATGCAGCGCGTGGTAAAGTATTTCAAAAACTTGCTAAAGAATTATATGTTGCTGCTAAATCAGGTACTCCAGATCCCGATAGTAATGCAGCGCTTAGACTTGTAGTTGAAAAAGCTAAAGCTGCTAATATGCCTAAAGATAATATAAAGAAAGCGATTGATAAAGCTAAAGGAGCAGGTAACGGTGAAAATTATGAGAGTATAAGATATGAAGGTTATGGACCAGGTGGAGTTGCTATTATGGTAGATTGTCTTACTGATAATCGTAATAGAACAGCTTCAACAGTAAGAAGTACTTTTTCTAAACGCGGTGGTAATTTAGGTACTGATGGTTCTGTTAGTTATATTTTTGAACGTAAAGGTATTATTGTTATTCCTAGTGATTATGATGAAGATGAAGTAATGTTAAATGCTTTAGATGCAGGTGCTTTAGATATGGAAAAAACAAGTGATACATATCTAATCACAACACCTAGTGATAAGTTTATTTCTGTAAAAGATGCTCTTGCTGCTATGGGAGTAGCGGAATTCCTTACTAGTGAAGTTACATATATTCCAAATAATGAAGTAGAAGTTGATGATGAGACAAAAGAAAAGGTTTATAACTTAATAGAAGCTTTAGAAGATATCGATGATGTTCAGGATGTTCATCATAATATGAAAGAGGATTAATATGTATAGTTATATTATAGGAAAAGTAACAGAAGTAATGTCTAATGCTATTGTCTTAGAAAATAATGGCATAGGCTACCTTATTAATACACCTAATCCTTTCTCTTTTGAAGAGGGTAATGATTATAAAGTCTATTTATATCAACAGATAAAAGAAGATGAACATAGTCTATTTGGCTTTAAGACTAAAGAAGAGAAAGAATTGTTTTTAAAACTAATTAATGTTAAAGGACTTGGTCCTAAAATGGCTTTACCTATTATTGCTACAGGATCAATTTCTGGTATTAGTGATGCTATTAATAGAGAAAATATTCTTTATCTAAAGAAATTTCCTAAGATAGGAGAGAAACTTGCAAAACAGATGATTCTTGATTTAAAAGGCAAACTAGATGACTTTAGTAATGGGGAAGAACCTATTAAAGATACAAGTGAAGAATTAAAAGATGCTTTACTTGGACTTGGTTATAAAGAAAAAGAAATTAAGAGTGTTATTCTAAAGGTAGACAGTTCTTTAAGTATCGAAGAACAAATAAAAGAAGCTTTAAAACTATTCTTAAAGTAGGTGAGTAAATGAAAGAAAGAGTAATAACTAGCGAAGAGTTAGAAGATGATGGTGTAGTAGATAATACTATTAGACCTGAAGTATTAGATGAATATATAGGACAAAGTGAAGTTAAAGAGAATATTAGGGTCTTTATAGAAGCTAGTAAGATAAGAGGAGAAGTATTAGATCATGTTTTATTATATGGTCCTCCAGGGCTTGGTAAAACTACTCTTGCTTTTATTATTGCAAGAGAACTTGGTGTTAATATTAAAACTGCTAGTGGTCCATCTATTGAAAAAAGTGGAGATTTAGCAGCGATACTATCAACACTAGAACCAGGAGATGTCTTATTTATAGATGAGATTCATAGAATGCCTAGATTTATTGAAGAAATACTTTATCCTGCGATGGAAGACTTTACTTTAGATATAATAATAGGTGGGGAAGGAAGTTCTCGTAGTATTAAGATAGACTTACCTCCATTTACTCTTGTTGGAGCGACTACAAGAGCAGGAGACTTATCTGCCCCTCTTCGTGACCGTTTTGGTATTATTTCTAAATTAAAATTCTACACCATAGAAGAGTTAACAGAAATTATTAAAAGGACAAGTAGAGTTTTAGATATGCCTATTGATGAAGATGCTGCCGTTGAACTTGCTAAGCGAAGTAGAGGAACTCCTCGTATTGCTAATCGTCTATTTAAACGTGTTCGTGATTTTGCGCTAGTTGATAAAAAAGAATCTATTGATATGGAAGTAATGGAAAAAGCTTTAGAAAGATTAAAAGTAGGTAAAAGTGGATTAGATGAGACTGACCATCAACTATTAAGAGCGATTATTGAACGTTTTAATGGGGGCCCTGTAGGAATAGATGCCTTAGCTTCATCTATTGGTGAAGAAACATCGACTATTGAAGATGTTATAGAGCCATACTTATTACAAGAAGGATATTTAAAAAGAACAAGTAGAGGTAGAGTTGTAACAGAAAAAGCTTATAAAGAATTAAATATAAACTTTCAAGGTGGCTTATTTGGAAGTGATTTTGATGTATAATGAATTAATTAAAGAATTAATAATTAAGCTTTTAGATAGATTAAAAAATGGTGAAGATACAGTAGATTCTCATTTTTTTAGGTTAAATAAAATAAGAAAAAGTTTAGATTATAATGATGAGATTAAAGCCTTAATATTAAAAGTTAATAATTATTACTTGGAAAATAAAAGAAATAAAGAAGAAATACCTAGAGATTTAACTGGACTCATAATATTATTTTCTTATGATATTCCATATAAATCTTTAAATTTAAGAACTTTAGCATATCTAGGAGACTATACAGGTTATATGTCTTTGGATGAGTTAGATGTTTTTAGTAAGAAGATTCTTAATAATATAGAAGTTTTAAATATATTAGTAACAAAAATAGAAGATAATGATTTAAGAAATTATTTATTAGATTATTATGATGATTATAATCTTTTGAAAAAAGAGCTTGATAGTAAAAGTGTTGATAAATTAATTATAGAAACATCTTATCAGAGTGAACCAGAAATGATAGGGGGTATTAGTATATGAATGTATTAGATTTTGATTATGATTTACCTGAAGAATTAATCGCTCAAACACCTATTAAACAAAGAGATGCTTCAAGACTTATGGTACTTGATAAGAAAACAGGAGAAGTATCTCATAAACATTTTTATGATATTATAGATTATCTTAATCCTGGAGATACTTTAGTATTAAATGATACTAAAGTACTACCTGCAAGGTTAATTGGTGAAAAAGAAGAAACTAAAGCGGTTATAGAAGTCTTATTATTAAAAGATAAAGGTAATAATACTTGGGAGACTTTAGTAAAACCTGCTAGACGTATTCATGTAGGAGATGTCGTATCTTTTGGTGATGGGCTTTTAAAGTTAATATGTACTGAAGTTAAAGATGAAGGTATAAGAGTATTTAAAGCAAGTTTTGAGGGCATATTCTATGAAATATTAGATAAATTAGGGACAATGCCTCTACCTCCATATATTCATGAAAAACTAGAAGATAAAAATAGATATCAGACGGTGTATGCTAAAGAAGTAGGTAGTGCTGCTGCTCCTACGGCAGGACTTCATTTTACAAAAGAGTTACTTGAAAAAATAAAAGATAAAGGTATAAATATCGTATACTTGACTCTACACGTTGGTCTTGGTACTTTTAGACCTGTTAAAGTAGAAAAAATAGAAGAACATAAAATGCATAGTGAGTTTTATTCTTTAAGTAAGAGTGTTGCAGATATTCTTAATAAAACAAGAGAGAATGGTAAAAGAATAATTGCTGTTGGAACAACTTCTACTAGAACATTAGAGACAGTTTATGGTAAGTTTGGAGAGTTTAAAGAAGACTCTGGCTTTACAGATATCTTTATTTATCCAGGTAAAGAGGTTAAGAGTATAGATGGTCTTATAACTAATTTTCACCTACCTAAATCAACCTTAATCATGTTAGTATCTGCTATAGCAGGACGTGATAATATCTTAAATGCTTATAATATTGCTGTTAAAGAAAAATATAGATTCTTCTCCTTTGGAGATGCAATGTTTATAAAATAATTTACAATATAAATAACTAAAACTAACAGCATTTATGGTGTATTTGTTATAGTTAAAACAGGAGAGACTTTAGAAGCCTCTTTCTATTTTGTACTTTTTATGGAAAAGTTAGGCATTTATTGTTGAAAAACTAGACTTTATCATATATAATAAGAGACGTATTGGAGGAAGAAAT
>CAMMTE010000047.1:0-8972 GCA_946499755.1 uncultured Mycoplasmatota bacterium | reverse complement strand
CTGTAGATGAGAAAGAGCTTTTAAGTGACCCTTATATTAATAAAATAGGTATCCCTTGGAATTTAAAAGAAGCGAGAATAATAGTTAGAAGAGATTATAGAAATAATCCTAATAATATTAAAGATAATAAGTGTGTTTCTTATGGGGCATTGACTGGTGAAGAAGAAACTATTAATTTTATTAGAACAGGAAAAGTAGAATTATCACCATCTGATATAGTTGTTTTATATAGTGATGGTTTTGTTACCTTTTTAGATGATAAGAAGTTTATAAATTTATTATTAAACTTTGACAAGGAACACTTTGAAAAATATGTAAATGAAAAAGCTAAAGAATGTTATGATAAATATGGTAAAGAAAAAACAATAATAGTACTGAAGGATGTGATTAAATGTTAACACCTAATAACTTTAAAGATTATGAACTGCTTGATGCTTCAAATGGGGAAAAACTAGAACGTTGGGGAAAGTATATCTTACTTAGACCAGACCCTACTGTTATTTGGGATAATGGTAATTTATTAGAAAAATATAAAGGAAAGATAGATGCTGTGTATTATCGTTCTAATAAAGGCGGGGGACACTGGGAAAACTTTAAGAAGATTCCTAGTACTTGGACTATTAAATATCAAGATTTAACTTTTAATATTAAACAAATGGGCTTCAAACATACTGGTATATTTCCAGAACAAGCGGTTAATTGGGAATATATGATGAATAAGATAGAACATGCTAAAAGACATATTAAAGTCTTAAATCTCTTTGGTTATACAGGAGCAGCCTCAGTAGCATGCCTTAAAGCCGGAGCATCTGTTACTCATGTAGACTCATCAAAGGGTATGGTAGAAGTATGTAAAGAAAATGTAATCTCATCTGGACTAAAAGATAGACAAGTTCGCTATTTAGTAGATGATGTAGTAAAGTTCGTAAAAAGAGAAATTAGACGAGGAAATAAGTATGATGCTATTGTCATGGATCCTCCTAGTTATGGAAGAGGTGCTAATGGAGAGGTTTGGGATATTGAAAAAGATCTAGTAACCCTTGTTAATCTATGTCTTGAAATATTAAGTGATAGGCCATTATTCTTTATCATTAACTCTTATACTACAGGATTATCTAAGACATCTTTAGAGAACTTATTACTTACAACTATTAATAAAAAATATAAAGGAATAGTTAGTAGTAGTGAAATAGGTCTTAAAATAACTGCCAACAACTTAATATTACCTTGCGGTATTTACGGAAGATGGGAAAGTTATGATTAATATATTATATGAAGATAATCATTTACTAGTAGTAGAGAAAAAAGTAGGAGTATTAAGTCAAAGTGATGGCTCTAATACTCCTGATATGTTAACTATTTTAAAGAAATATCTTAAAGAAAAATATAATAAACCTGGTAATGTCTATTTAGGACTTGTGCATCGTCTTGATAAAAATGTAGGTGGTGTTATGGTCTTTGCCAAGACTAGTAAATCTGCTAAAAGATTATCAGAAAGTATTAGAAATAGAGAATTTAAAAAGAATTATCTTGCTGTTTGTAGTGGTATTATTGCTAGTGATGGTAAGTATCAAGATTATTTAAAAAGAATAGAGTATCGTAGTGTTATTAGTAATAGTAAAGAAGGTAAAATTGCTACCCTTAATTTTAAAGTCTTAGATGTTAAAGACAATAATACTCTTGTTAAAATAAACCTTGAAACAGGACGCCATCATCAAATAAGAGTTCAGTTTGCTCATCATAATCATCCATTATTAGGTGATGATAAGTATGGAAGTAAAGGAAAGTATCCTCTTGCTTTATATGCTTATAAATTAGAGTTTATTCATCCTGTTACTAAAGAAAAAATGAAGTTTGTCTCTATTCCTAAAAGTGGTTATTTTAGTAAGTATCAAGATGCTATTTCTAGTTTAGTGAGTTAGAAGTTTACAATATTTGTCTAATCTTACAAAAAATAATTGCTTTTTATTTTCTTTTTTGTTATGATTTATTATATAAGATAAGGGAGATGGAAGTTAATTATGATATTAGCAAGTTTTGATTTAAGTTTTTTCACATCTATTCCAGGTATGTTAATTACTGGAGGTGTTTTGTTACTTTTAATTGCTTTAATTATATTTATTGCAACTGGAAGTAAAAAAGGTAATAAGAAAAATAAGAAAGAAAAAGATAATGTTGCATCCGTTGATGCTACTGCACCTACAGATACTGCAAATGCAACGGCGATGGATGCTAGTGTTAATACTATGGATGTTCCAACTACAAGTATGGGGAATGCTGCCCAGGTTAATAATGTAGTTGCTGATACTGTTTCTAGTACACCAACAGTTGAACCAAGTGTAGTTAGTCCAGAAGTTAATAATAATCCTGTTAATGTAGGAGAAGTTCAACCTAGTACTGATGCTAATACAAATCAAAGTGCAATGCCAGCGGTTGATATGCCTACAAATAATGTAGTTACTCCTAGTGTTACACCTGATACAACTCCTGTAGTTGGAGATATGAATGCTTCTGTAAATAATGTTGTAACACCAGAAAATGTTGTAACTCCAGTAGAAAATAATATTAATGATGTAAATATGAATAATAATATAGATACTGCTACTCCTAGTGATGTTGCATCTGCACCAGCGGTAACTATTGTTGATGATAATAATAGTAATAATGATATTCCTGCTGTAGAAGCTGCACCTAAAGAAGAACCTAAATCTATTTATGGTGGTAGTAGTCCGGTAATTCCAAAAATAGAAATTGATAATAATGCTCATAGACCTATATATGGTGGTGCTAATCCATTAGAGAATACGCAAAGTATTCCAATAGTTAATAATGTAGCTTCAACACCTACGGTAGCACCTACTAGCGATGTTAAAGTAGATATTCCAACTGTTACAGCAACACCTAATGTAGTTAGCCCTAGTGAAGTAGTAACTAATGAAAATAATAATACTGTAGTTAGTACACCAAGTATTGAGAGACCTGTTAAAGAGGAGCCAGTGATTAATGTAAATCCAGCACCTACTAATGAGGTAAGTTCTCATGAACCTAAAAAGGAAGAGGAAATAGAGAGTTTATTTTAAGAGCTTAGGCTCTTTTTTTGTTCTTTTATAGTTTTATCATTCATAGAATAATTTAGAAAAGAAAGGATGATAAAATTATGGAAACACTAAAAGTTTCATCAAAATCTAACCCAAATTCAGTAGCAGGAGCTCTTGCTAATGTATTTAGGGCTAGTGGAAGTGTAGAAATACAAGCAGTTGGAGCAGGAGCTTTAAATCAAGCGATTAAAGCTGTAGCAATTGCAAGAGGCTTTTTAGCACCTGCTGGGAAAAATATAGTATGTATTCCTGCTTTTACTGATATAGCAATTGATGGTGAAGAGAGGACGGCAATTAAATTAATTATAGAAACTAAGTAAAAAAGCTTGTAAAAATTTAAACTAAGCCTTATAATAAAATCAAGTCGATGACAAGAGACAATGTTAAGTAGTTTTATTTAAGAGACATTGTGGTTGGTGAAAACAATGATAAAACCTTAACTATCTACTCTTTAGATGATTTTATATCCGGGCATTACCGTTATCTAAATTAAGTAATAATAAGGATGGCACCGTCTATATTTCTTGTATAGGCTCCTTTGGTTCCATTCTTTTTTTGTTATATCGGCTTAGAAGGAGGAAATATGTTAGATATTAAATTTGTAAGAGAAAACAAAGAGGCAGTTAAAGAAAATATTAAGAAGAAGTTTCAAGATGAGAAGTTACCACTTGTTGATGAAGTAATTGATTTAGATGAGAAAATTAGGACTTTGAAACAAGATGGAGATGAACTTAGAAAAAATCGTAACCTTATTAGTGAAGAGATTGGTAAATTAATGAAAGATAAAAAGATAGATGAAGCTAATAAGAAGAAAGAAGAAGTTAAAGAGATTAATGATAAGTTAGTTACTATTGAAGAAGACGAAAAAAAACTAAGTGAAGAATTAAAAGAGAAAATGATGGTTATTCCTAATATGATGGATAAGAGTGTTCCTATTGGAAAAGATGATAGTGAAAATGTAGAAGTAGAGCGTTTTGGGGAAGCTTATGTTCCAGAGTATGAGATACCTTATCATGCTGATATTATTACAAGACTTAATGGTATGGATAAAGAGTCTGCTGGAAGAACATCAGGAGAAGGATTCTATTATTTAACAGGAGATATTGCAAGACTTCATGAAGCGATGATTGCATATGCTAGAGATTATATGATTGATAAAGGCTTTACTTATTGCATTCCTCCTTTTATGATTCATAGTGATGTAGTAACAGGAGTTATGTCTTTTCCTGAGATGGAAGCGATGATGTATAAAATAGAAGGAGAAGATTTATATTTAATTGGTACTAGTGAACATTCTATGATAGGTAGATATAAAGGACAAATTGTTAAAGAAGAAGACCTACCTTTAACCCTTACTTCATATTCTCCTTGTTTTAGAAAAGAAGGAGGTTCTCATGGACTAGAGGAAAGAGGACTTTACCGTGTTCATCAATTTGAAAAAGAAGAGATGATCGTAATTTGTAAACCAGAAGATTCTATGGATTGGTATGAGAAAATGTGGCATTATACTGTTGAAGTATTTAGAAATATGAATGTACCTGTTAGACAGTTAGAATGTTGTAGTGGGGACTTAGCTGACTTAAAAGTAAAATCATGTGATGTAGAAGCATGGAGTCCAAGACAACAAAAATACTTTGAAGTAGGAAGTTGTTCAACTTTAGGAGATGCTCAAGCTAGAAGATTAGGTATTAGAACTAAAGGAGAAAATGGTACATACTTTGTTCATACTCTAAATAATACTGTAGTAGCATCACCTCGTGGACTAATCGCTGTAATAGAAAATAATTATAATGAAGATGGAAGTGTAACAGTACCAGAAGTATTAAGACCTTATATGGGAGGAAAAGACGTAATTACTCCTAAGAAATAGATTAAAAATTAAATCAAATTAAAAAATGCCTTCTTAATAGGATGGCATTTTATTTTGTTTTAAAACATAATGATTTTCTTTTACTTTAATTAATTTATTTTAAAATAAAGTTATTATATTATATGAAAGGAGAAATTATATGAAGGAAAATTTTGAAAATATTTATGTAAGAAAGGATGGAAAATACGAAATTAGATATCATTATGGATATAAAGAAGATGGTACATCTAATTATAAATCTGTATATGGTAGTGATGAAAAAGAGGTTATTTATAATTATAAAAATAAAATGAAAGACTTAATGTTAAAGAAGGACTTATTAATATTCGATAAATCTTATATTGGTTATTATATAAATTTATGGCTTAATAATTCAAAAATTAAAAATAAGAAGTCTACTTATTCTAATTATATTTATACTATTAATTCTAAAATAATACCAAAGTTTGCGAAAATGAAAAGAAAAGATATTTCTTTGGAAATAATTAATAAATTTACTATTGATTTACTTAATGGAGGATTATCACCAAAAAGTGTAAAAGATATTTTGATAATATTACAACAAATATTAAAAGATGGAGGTATTAATTTAAAAATTACAATGCCAAAAGTACCTAAAAATGAAATTCAAATATTGAAAAAAGATGAGCAAAAACTATTAGAAAAAGAATTGCTAAATAATATGGATACTATTTCTTTTGGAATTTATTTCTGTTTATATACTGGTCTTAGAATTGGTGAATTATGTGCTTTGCAATGGAAAAATATTGATTTGAAAAATAAAAAAATTTATATAAAAAAAACTTTAGTAAGAATAAAGAATCCAGATGTGATGTCTAAGAAAAAAACAATAATTATAATTGATGAGCCTAAATCTTTAACTTCAATTCGAGAGATACCTATACCAGATTTTATACTTCCGATGTTAGAAAAGTTAAGCTTAAATATTACTCTTAATACATTTTTAATATCAGGCAATGAAAAATTTATTGAAACAAGAACTTTTTTTAATAAATATAAGAAAATCCTGAAAAAAATTAATATGTATTCATATAATTTTCATGCATTAAGACATACATTTGCAACACGGTGTATTGAAAATGGTTGTGATCCAAAAACTTTAAGTGAGATATTAGGACATTCTAATGTAAAAATAACTTTAGATAGATATGTTCATCCTAATTATGATAATAAGGTAGTTATGATGAATCAGTTAAAACCACTATTTATTAAAGAATAGCTAGTTATTATAACTAGCTATTAATGTTATTCTTAAAGTGAATTACTTTATGACCATCACTTTGAATGCTGTATATAATATCATATTTTTATGAAAAAGTCAAATTATTAAATTATATTCATTAAACATTTTATCATGTCAAATTGTTTAAAGATTATGAAAAATATATACTTTTTTTTATATTCTTAAAGTAATTCACTTTAAGAAATATTTTATTGATAACAAGGGGGACATTATGGGAAGAAGATTACAAACAATTTATGAATATTTTAGTGATTATTCTGAACAAGAAATTGATAATATAATTTATAGTCTATCATTAGATGAAAAATTAGTAATAAGGGCTAGATATGGAGATAATTTACATATTCCAAAGACTAGTAGTATTTGGAGTAAAGAATATAGTGAAAAATTTTATGGAATCTTAATTCCTAAAATGAAAAGATTATTATCAAAGGGTACTGATATTCAAAGAGAAGAAGAATCTATAAAAAACGAAAATAAGGATAAAATATTAGAAAATTCAAAAATAGAGATTGTTGACTACACATCAAACTTATTACAATTATTAAAAGATGGGAAAAACAATCGAGAAATATGTGAAATACTTAACATTAGCTCAAATCAATTATATGAAGAATTATTAAAATTAAAAAATAAAGGTTTAAGTTACTCAAGAAAGTATTATTCTGATGGTTCCATAAAATATAGAAATATATTAACAATGTCTGATTTAAAAAATTATAAAGGTTTTAGTCAAGATAAAACTATTATTACAGATACTAATGAAAATAATATGAAATTATTACTTATATCTGATTTACATTTTGGAAATGAGTTAGAAAGGCTTGATTTAGTTAATAGAGCATATAATTATTGTGTTAAAAATGGTATAAATATTATTTTGTGTGGTGGAGATCTCATAGATGGTGCTTATACTCAAGGAACACAAAAGATATCTGATTTATATCAACAGATAGAATATTTTATAAACAATTATCCTTATGATAAAAGTATTTTAACATTTAGTGTTGCTGGTGATCATGATATAAGTGCATTTAATACATCATCTTTAGATATAATAGAAATGTGTAATAATTTTAGGCATGATATTGTAATCGGTGGTTATAATAATACTGGTATCAATATAAAAAATGATAAGATTCATTTATATCATCATATAGAAGCCGGAACAATGCGTCAAACTGATGCACCAATAATATTGCATGGACATTCACATAAATTTTCGACAGAGATGAAAAGTGGAACTTTAAATATTACACTTCCAACATTATCAGCAATAAATCAACTAATGCCTAGCGCTTTAGAGTTGGATATATATTTTAACAAAGGATATATTGCCAATTCAGTGATAAAACATTTATATTTCGGAGAACAAGATATTATTTTAAGTGAATCAACATTTGATTTATTAAAGGAAAGAACTATTAATTATGAAACAATTAGAAATGTGGAATTATTTAAAAGAGAATCAAAGCAATGTTTAGAAACCTCTAAAACTTTGACTAAAACAAAACATAGGTTATCACAGATAGAAAAATTTAATAAAAAGTATGGTAAATAAAAAATGTATATTTTAAGAAAACTGTACCATACTATAAGTGTAGTGAAATTGACAAAACATAGGCGTGTATGGTATAATAAAGACCTCACGTAAAAAAGAAGAGGTGTTTTAAATGTTTTACGATGAAGGACAAGCACGTAAAGCTTGTGAAGAAGATCCATCCCTGGTATTCGAACTTATTAAAGAAGGACATATGGATTTAGTTGATAAATTACTTAAGTCTAAAATAGTAAGTTTAAATGAAGTAGATGAGGATGGTAATACTGTATTAATGAAGTTACTAAAGATAAAACAGTATGATTTAGTAGAAAAACATATTAATAATAGTGAATATGATATTAATCATCAAAATAAAGATGGTAATACGCTAGTTCATTTATTATCATCTAAAGATTATCTTCATGTTGCATCTATTATTAAGAAATTAAAAAGAAATAAAGAGGTAAATCCTAATATTAGAAATAATGAAGGAAAAACTGCTTTAGATATTGCTATTAAAACAGATAATTTATGTACAACTTTAAAGTTAATTGAAGATAAGAGATTTAATAATATAGATATAGTATCTTTTACTAATTTATATAATAAGTTTATTAAGAGTGATAAGTTTGGTAAATATAGTAGATTAACTAATTTAGAGATAGTTGTAAAAGAATTATCTAAGAAGACTAAATTACTTCCTAGAATGGAAGAATTAATTAATTTAATTAAGAAAAATTATGATGTTATTAAAAATGAAATTATGAGTAATAGACTTACTTTTATTGATACTATTGTTAATAGTGTTCTAGTAGAAGTAGGAGTTTAAGACTAACTTAAGTTTTTAGGTTAGTTTTTTTGTAAAAAAAAGCTTGCGTCTTTTAGAGTTACACGTTATAATATTAATGTATTTCAGATGGCGGTATTGGTGAAGTGGTTAACACGCTGGTTTGTGGCACCAGTATGCAAGGGTTCGATCCCCTTATACCGCCCCATATTGAAATTTACGCACACCTTTGTGTGTTAAATAAGTAAAAGTTCGTAATACTTGGTATTATGGACTTTTTTCTTTAGCAAAGGTGGTGAGATTATAAAATGAATGTGTCCATAGAAATTTTAGAATTTCCTTTGTGCGTAAAAAATAAGATACTAAGAATTAAAGATATAACTAAACTAAACATAGAATATATTGCAGGAAAG
>CAMMTE010000046.1:0-9013 GCA_946499755.1 uncultured Mycoplasmatota bacterium | reverse complement strand
ATAAGAATAAAAAGTCCTATTATTTTAGATGAAAAGTTATCTAAAAGAGAAGAAAATGCTTTTTACAACGAAAAAGCTTATGAATTATTTGGTTATGAAAAACCAAAAGAAAATATAAAAGTTATAAAAGGAGTATAATTATGTTTAACGATACTATAACAGCAATTTCTACAAAATTAGGAAATAGTGCTATTTCTATAATAAGAGTTAGTGGTAAAGATTCTATATCTTTAGTAAATTCTATTTTTAGAGGAAAAGACCTAACAAAAGTTGATTCTCACACTATTAATTATGGTTATATAAATGATGGTAAAGAAGATATAGATGAAGTTTTAGTAAATGTAATGAAAACACCAAAAACTTATACTAAAGAAGATATAGTAGAAATTAACTGTCATGGTGGAGTTTCTCCAACTCTTAAAATATTTGAACTACTACAAGAAAAAGGAGCAAGAAAGGCAGAGCCTGGAGAATTTACTAAAAGAGCTTTTTTAAATGGAAGAATTGATTTAACAGAAGCAGAAGCTGTTATGGATATGATTAACAGTAAAACAGATAGATCAAGAAAAGAAGCACTTAATGGTATAGAAGGTAATCTAAAAAAATATATAACAAAATTTAGAGATAAATTAAAACATGTCCTAGCTAACATAGAAGTTAATATAGATTATCCAGAATATTATGATATAGAAGAAGTAACCAAAGAAGATATAAAGAAAGTAATAGAAGAATTAGAAATAGATTTAAAAAAATTAATAAAGAAATCAGAAGAAAGACAAATAATAAAAAATGGTATCAAAACAGTTATTATTGGTCGTCCTAATGTAGGAAAGAGTAGTATCTTAAATACTTTATTAAAAGAAGATAAAGCCATAGTTACAGATATAGAAGGAACAACAAGAGATATAGTAGAAGGAAGTATTATCTTTGATGGTATAGAATTATCTTTAATAGATACTGCTGGTATAAGAAATACTGACAATATTGTTGAAAAAATAGGAGTAGAAAAAAGTCTTTCTCTAATAGATGATGCTAACCTAATAATAGTTGTCTTAAATAATAGTGAAAGTTTAACAGATAATGATAAATATATTTTAGATAAAGTTAAAGATAAAAATCCAATAATAGTTCTAAATAAAAATGATTTACCTAAGAAAATAGATTTAAAAGATTATAAATTTTCCCATATAGTAAGTACTAATACTAAAGAAATAGAAGGTATTGATTCTCTAAAAGAAGAAATTAAAAAGATGTTCAAATTAAATGAAATAGAAGAAGATGATTACACTTATCTTACTAATGATAGACAAATTAATTATGCTAAAAAAGCCTTAAATAATTTAAATGATGCTAAAATAAGCTTTAATAATGATGAACCTATTGATATAATAGAAATAGATTTAAAAAATGTATTTGAGAATCTAGGTAATATTACAGGAGAAAATTATAGTGAAGAACTATTAGATGAATTATTTGCAAACTTCTGTGTAGGAAAATAAAGGAGATAATAGTATGGAAAATAAAATTACAAAGAAAAATTCTATTTTCTTCAATCAATTATGGATTAATAAAGCTATAGAAGATGGTAATAGCCATCTTTTGATTTATAAAAAAGATCCTAATAAATCGATAGGAGAAATAATAGAAGAAAGATATATAGAAGAAGATTTAGAACCCAAAAGTAAGAAAGTAACAGAACATGATTCAATATTATTTCAAAGAGAGTGGATAGAAAAATATAGAGAGGAAGGTTTGCCTATTCCAAATCGAAGAGTAGCATTAAAATATAGTTTAGGACAAATCCTTGCTTTAAAATATTTTGAATTAGAAATGAGAGAACAGTTTAAAAGAGATGAAATAACAAAAGAATTAAAATTAAAATAAAGGTAGTGATGTATAAATGAATTATGACGTAATTGTTGTAGGAGGAGGTCATGCTGGTATAGAAGCCTGTTTATCATGTGCAAGGCTTAATCACAAGACTCTATTAGTAACAGGAAATATTGAAAATATCGCTGATATGCCATGTAACCCTTCAATTGGTGGTCCTGCTAAAGGAATTGTTGTAAGAGAAATAGATGCTTTAGGTGGCGAAATGGCTAAAAATACTGATAAAAGTTCTCTACAAATGAAAATGTTAAATACAAAAAAAGGTCCTGCTGTAAGAGCTTTACGTGCTCAAGCAGATAAAGTTTTATATAAAAAAGAAATGTTAAAGACTTTACAAAATCAAAAAAATTTAGATATTAAAGAAGCATTAGTAAAAGAACTTATTATTAATGATAAAAAGATAGAAGGTGTTATCTTAGAAACAGAAGAACAAATAACTAGTAAAGCTGTTATTCTAACTACAGGAACATACTTAAAAGGAGCTATCTTAGTAGGTAGTAGTAAAATATCAGGAGGGCCTCATGGTGAAAAAGCCAGTAATTACTTAAGTCCTTTCTTAAAAAAGATCGGTTTTAATATTATTAGACTAAAAACAGGAACACCACCTCGTATTCTAAAATCAAGTGTTGACTTTTCAAAAATGACTATCGAAAATGGTAGTGATGAAGACCTAACATTTTCTTATGACAATACTACCGCTCTAGCATCTAAATATAAAATACCATGTCATTTAATTTATACAAATTCTGAAACTCATAAAATAATAAAAGCACACTTAAATGAATCTAGTATGTATGGAGGATATGTTGAAGGAGTAGGACCAAGATATTGTCCATCCATTGAAGATAAAGTAGTTCGTTTTAGTGATAAAGAACGTCATCAATTATTCTTAGAACCAGAAAGTCTATCTTATGATGATATGTATTTACAAGGATTTTCTACTAGTATGCCTTATTATGTTCAAGAAGAAATGGTTCATAGTCTTAGTGGTCTAGAAAATGCTAAAATAACTAAATATGCTTATGCTATTGAATATGATGCAATTGATGCAAAACAAATAAAACCAACTCTAGAAACTAAACTTATAGAAAACTTATATACAGCTGGTCAAATAAATGGTACAAGTGGTTATGAAGAAGCAGCAGGACAAGGTTTACTTGCAGGAATAAATGCTTCGTTAAAACTAGAAGGTAAAGAACCTTTAATACTAAAAAGAAATGAATCATATATTGGTGTTTTAATAGATGACTTAGTAACTAAAGGCGTAAAAGATCCATATAGACTTTTAACATCACGTGCTGAATATCGCCTTCTTTTAAGAGATGATAATGCTGATTTAAGATTGAGAGAATATGGCCATAAAATTGGTCTAATTAATGATGATATATATAATAAGTTTCTAAAGAAAAAGCAAGATATAAAAGAGTTAACAAATCTTTTAAAAGAAACAAAAATAACTTCTAAGAAAGAAACAAATGATAAATTAATTAAAATGAATACATCACCTCTAAAAGATGGTATAACTTTATATGAATTTTTAAAACGTCCAGAAATTAGAATAAATGATTTAGAAGAATTTATTAAGTTGAATTACTCTGATGAAATAAAAAATGAAGTAGAAATAAATATAAAATATGAAGGTTATATTAAAAAATCCGAAGAAGAAGCTAAGAAAATGTTAGATTTAGAAGACAAGAAAATACCTTTAAATATAAATTATAATGATATTCCAAATATAGCAAGTGAAGCGAAAGAAAAATTAGAAGAAATAAAACCCCTTACTCTAGGACAAGCTAGTAGAATAAGTGGGGTGAATCCAGCTGATATTTCTATTATTTCTGTCTATTTGAAGAAAAGAGGAGAGTATTAATGTTAGAAGAGTTTAAAAAAGAAGTAGAATCTCTAGGATTAACAGTTACAGAAGAAAGGCTAAACAAGTTAGAAATAATTTATGATACTTTGATAGAGACTAATAAAACTATGAATTTAACAAGAATAACTGATAAAGAAGAAGTATATATAAAACACTTTTATGATAGTCTTACTTTGGCAAAGATCTATGATTTATCTAAAGCAAAAACCCTTTGTGATGTAGGAACAGGAGCAGGGTTTCCAGGGCTTATCTTAAAGATATTTTATCCTAATTTGAAAATAACATTAATAGACGCTTTGCAAAAACGTGTAAATTATTTAAATAATCTAATAGAAAAACTAAATCTTAAAGACATAAAAGCTTATCATATAAGAGCAGAAGACTTAATAAAACAAGGAAAAAAATATGATATTGTAACCGCTCGTGCAGTAGCATCACTTCCTAAATTGCTTTCCTGGACTATGCCTTTAGTAAATGATAAAGGAAGTTTTCTAGTTATGAAAGGAAATGTTGAAGAAGAATTAATAGAATCACAAAAAATAATTTCTAAAAATAACTTTATAATAAATAAAAAAGAGACTTTTGATTTACCTAATAATAAAGGCTTTAGAACACTTTTAGAAATAAAGAAAAATAAGGACTAGAAAACTACTAAAAATAATGATATACTGATACTAGTAAAAATATAAGAATAAAAAGAGGGATAAATATGGATAGTAGAGAAAACGAAGTTGTATATTTACATTTAGATGATATAATTCCAAATAGATTTCAACCACGTCAAGTCTTTGATGAAAAAGCCTTAAAAGAATTAGCTGTTTCTATTAAAGAGCATGGTGTAATACAACCAATAATTGTTAGAAATATTGGTAATAAATATGAAATAATAGCAGGAGAACGACGTTATAAAGCCTCAGCTATGGCAGGGCTTACTACTATACCTGCAATTGTTCGTAATTTAGATGATAAAGAAAGTAGTAAAGTAGCTCTTCTTGAAAATTTACAACGTAAAAATTTAAATCCTATAGAAGAAGCAAAAACTTATCAAAAAATACTAGAACTTGATCAAATGACTCAAGAAGAACTTGCAAAAACTATGGGAAAAAGTCAAAGTGCTGTCGCTAATAAACTACGTCTTTTATCTTTGACAGATGAAGTTCAAGATGCTCTTTTAAAAGATCAAATCTCAGAACGTCATGCTAGAACTCTTTTAAGTGTAACAGATCCTGAAGAGCAAAAAAAATTATTAAAAGAAGTAATAGATAATAAAATGACTGTTAGAGAACTTGAAGAAAAAATTAAACCTAAGGAAGAAAATATAACTTCTCAAGATATAGATAATCTTTTAAATCCAAAACCAGTAAATTTAACAGAGCCATTATTTAATAATAATGTTAATACTAATAACAATCCAAATAATAATTTTAATCAAAGCGTTGGAATTGACTACTCAACCCCACCTAAGTTTATTGACTATGATATTCCAAATATAAATAGCGATAATCTTGAAAGTACTGCCAATAAACAGATAGATATAAATGCATTGAAAGATAATGCTAAAGATATAAATATGGCACCTCAAGAAAAAGATATAGATCAATTTTTAAAAGTTTCTCCTAAAGAAGAGAATGTCCCTCAAGAGAGTAGCTTTAAATTCTTTGCTCCAGAAGCAGATACAACGAAAAATCAAGAAGTATCACCTGAACAAACTGAAGAACATCAAGCATTTGTTCCTCCAACTCCAACTAATACTAGTGTAACTGATGTCAATCCTTTTGACTTGAATACCCCAACTAAATCTTTAGATGATACAACAAGTACTTCAATGGATAGTTTATTAGCAGGAGTTGGACAAGAAAATCAAACTCCAAAACAATCTATTAATTTAGAAGAGCCAAAAGAAGAAAAAATACCTCCTGTAGATATGTTTAATAATCCATTTGCACGTAATCCTATTTTTGGTGATAATGTAAAAGAAGAGTCAAAAATCTCTGCCACAACACCAAAATATACTTTAAACGAATCTATAAATTTAGTTAGAGAAACATTAAGAAAAATTGAAAATAGTGGATTTAAAGTAGAGTCAACAGAAACAGATCTAGCTAACAATTATCAAATTACAATAAAAATTGCAAAAGAAAACAATGAAAACTAAAAAGTAGAGATAATCTACTTTTTTATGATAAAATAGTTTTCATTAACCCATATTTTTGATACAATAAATTAGACAAGTAGAAGAAGAGAGTGATAAAATGGCAAAGGTAATTTCATTAGTAAATCAAAAAGGTGGAGTAGGTAAGACAACAACAAGTATTAACCTTTCTGCATCACTAGCATTTCTTGGTAAAAAAGTATTATTAGTAGATTTAGATCCCCAAGGCAATACAACAACAGGAGTAGGAATAAATAAAGGAGATATAAATTTAAGTGTTTATGACGTTTTAACTAATAAATGTAGTACAAAAGAAGCAATGATTAAAACAAAATATAAAAAATTATATGTTCTACCTGCAACTATTAATTTAGCAGGACTTGATATAGAACTACTTGAAAAAAGTCAAAGTGAACCTGGTTTTGCAAAAGGAGCTCAATTAAAATATCATTTAGAAGAATTAGAAGATGAAAAGTTTGACTACATTATTATAGATTGTCCCCCTTCACTTGGACTTATAACTACAAATGCCTTAACTGCTAGTAATTCTGTTATTATTCCTGTTCAATGTGAATTCTTCGCCCTAGAAGGAATAATGCAGTTATTAAATACAATAAGACTTGCTCAAAAGCAACTAAATCCTAATCTAGATATAGAAGGAGTCTTATTAACAATGTTAGATTCAAGAACAAATCTAGGTTTTGAAGTAGTAGATGATATTAGAAAATTCTTCAAAGAAAAAGTATATAACACAATAATACCAAGACTAATAAGACTAACAGAAGCCCCATCTCATGGAGAACCTATTATTGTATATGATCCTAAAAGTAAAGGATCAGAAGCCTATTTAAACTTAGCAAAGGAAGTGATAGATAGAAATGGAAAATAAAAGAAGAGCCCTAGGAAGAGGCTTAGAAGAACTATTTAATAATGAACCTATAAATATCGCTCAAGTAGAAGAAGAAATAGTAAATAATACCCCTAAAGAACAAATAGTAATGTTAAATTTAGATGAACTAAGGAGTAATCCTTATCAGCCTCGTAAAAATTTTGATGAAGAAAGTCTAAATGAATTAGCATCATCTATAAAAGAACATGGTGTATTTCAACCTATAATTGCTAAAAAAAGTATAAAAGGTTATGAAATAGTAGCAGGAGAAAGAAGAGTAAAAGCCTCAAAAATTGCAGGACTTACTACTATACCAGCTATTATTAAAGACTTTACTGATGAAGAAATGATGGAAATAGCTTTACTAGAAAATCTTCAAAGAGAAAATCTAAGTGCTTTAGAAGAAGCAGAAGCATATAATACACTTAAAACAAAACTTAATTTAACTCAAGAAGAACTTGCTACAAAAGTTGGAAAATCAAGAAGTTATGTTACTAATATGTTAGGTTTACTAAATCTTCCAAATGAAATAAAAGATGAAATAACTAAAGGTGAAATAACTATGGGACATGCTCGTGTCCTAAGTAAATTAGAAAATAAAGACCAAGCAATTGACTTAGCAGAAAAAGTTATAAATGAAAATTTAAGTGTAAGAAAACTAGAAGAAATAACAAGTTCAAAAGAAGATTTTCATCGTAAAAAGACTATTAAACCTAAGAAACCTAAAGAAGATGAATTTTCTTATTTAGCAAGTGACTTATGTGAGAAATTAGGTACAAAAGTAAAAATTAAAAATAATAAACTAGAAATATCTTTTACAAATGCTAATGACTTAACTAGAATACTAGAAATAATGCATTTAGATAAATAAAGGTGGTGTTTCCCTTGGAAGAATTTATTTCATCAGAAATATTTAAATATATAGTCTTGCCAGTAATATATATTGGTCTTGCTTATGTCTTTTATAAAGTAATTATTTATTTTTTAAATAAAACTTTAAATAATAATCATTTAAAAAGTAAAAGTAAAAAACGGGTAAAAACAACTTTAAGTATCATAAACAACTGTTTAAAATATATAATTATATTTTTAACTATCCTAGTAATTCTTAATAATTTTGGAATTAATGTCAGTAGTATTTTAGCAGGTTTAGGAATTGTAGCAGCAGTATTAACATTAGCATTTCAAGATCTTGCTAAAGACTTTATCGCTGGTATTTCTATTGTACTGGAAGATCAATTTGAAATAGGTGATAACGTTATGATTAATGGCTTTCGTGGGGATGTTATTGCCATGGGACTTAAAACAACAAGAATTAAAGATTATAAAGGCGCTGTGCAAATTATTTCAAATCATATGATTACAGAAGTTACTAACTATAGTTTAAATCCGTCATTAGCAGAAGTAACAATCTCTGTTGATTCTGATAATGATCTAGATAAAGTTGAAAAAATTATTAAGAAAACTATGGCTAAAATTGATAGTACTTATGATAATCTTAAAGGTAATACAGAACTATGGGGTGTAGAAATGGTAGATCAAAACTCTGTAACTTACAAAATAGCCGTTAAAACAAAGACAGGATATGACTTTGAAGTTCAAAGAAATATGAGAAGAGATTTACAATCTGCTCTTTCTGCTGGTAATATTAAAATGCCACAAACACATATGGAGGTTCGCAATGGAAAATAAAACATATAACTTAGGTGACCATGTTATTATGAAAAAAGGACATCCTTGTGGTAGTAATGACTGGGAAATAGTAAGACTTGGTGCAGATATAAAAATCAAATGTACAGGTTGTGGACGTTTAATTTTTATGCCTAGAATAGAATTTAATAAAAAATTAAAAAAAGTACTTGCAAAGGAGGATCATGATGCATCGTAATAAGAAAAAATTAAAATTAAAGAAATTTTATTTTCATCCTATAACAGTTTATGTATTTTTAATATTTATTGTTGTAATATTAAGTGCTATTTTATCTGCTTTCCAAATGCAAGCGACATATAATACTATCAGTCCAACAACAAATGATTTAGAAAGCACCTTAGTTTCTGTAGAGTCAATGCTTAACTTTGATGGCATGAAATTTATCTTTAGTAATGCTATGACTAACTTCTTAAGTTTTGCTCCTCTTGGAATGCTACTTTTAACTTTATTTGGTCTTAGTATTGCTAAATCAACGGGTTTTTTAGATACTTTATGTAA
>CAMMTE010000045.1:0-9020 GCA_946499755.1 uncultured Mycoplasmatota bacterium | reverse complement strand
TACCAGTAAAAATGCATGTGATTTATTTGACTTTAAATAGAGATAATGCTACTATTACATTAATAGAAAATGAGGTAGGTAGACTGTGGGTGCTAGATTTTTAAAGTATTTTATGTTTATTATTTTAATTTTTTCTTTGGGGTTTATTATTTTATCTGGTAATTCAAAAAAAGTAATAACAACTTCTAATATTAACAGTGTAAAGAGTTTACAAGCTGTTCATATTGTTAATAAGTATAATTCTATTAAAGAAGCAGAGAAAAAGGTTGAAACTCCTTTTTTCGAAAGCTTTTATGATGCTATTAGTGTAGCTAGTAGTAGTCCTGTAGCTTTTAATGGAAAACTTACAGCATATGGTCCTGATTGCCCAGGTTGCTCTGGTAATAGTGCTTGTCCTCCTCGTCAAAATTTTAAGAATGGTAATATTTATTTTGAAGATCAGGTCTATGGTACTGTTAGAGTTGTTGCTGCAGATAGGTCTATTCCATGTGGTAGTATTGTTAGAATTAGTGGAATTAGTATATATAGTGAACCTGTTCTTGCTATTGTTATGGATAGAGGTGGTGCAGTTACAGGAAATCATATGGATTTGCTTTTTACGAGTCAATCTAATCTAGAGGGCTTTACAACTAGCAATGTAAAATTTGAAATTATTAGATATGGATGGTAATGAAGTGTCTAATCTCTGACACTTTTTTCTTTTTTTAGAAAAAATATTGCTTTTAGATTCATAACTATGCTATAGTTATATTGTAGAAGGAGGTTAGACAAAAATGAAAGATAATAATAACAATTCAAAACAAGTGTTATTATCAGTGTTAGGTGTAGCAATTTTAGTTGTAGCAGTAGTAGGAGTATCATTTGCTGCTTTTACTTATAGTAAAACAGGAGAAAAACTTAATACTATTACAACTGGTACTATTACAATGAGTTATAGTGAAACAACTAATGGTATTAATTTAACTAATGCTCTTCCAATGACTGATGTTGTTGGTAAGGCTTTGGATGAAGAAAATCAATATTTTGATTTTACTGTTAGTGCTACTATAAGTGGTAATACTACAATTAATTATGCAGTTACTGCAACAAAAGAAAGTGATAGCACAATTCCTGATACTGGAGTTAAAGTTTATTTAACTGATATGGATGGAACTGCTGATACACAAATTATAGCACCAACTTTAGTTTCTGGTTTACCTAAAACTTCAAGTGACCAATCAGGAGCTCCAGATGATCAATATAAGTTGACATCTAATACATTCAATGCTTCTAGTTCACATGCTTATCGTTTAAGAATGTGGGTTGATGAGAACTATGCTGCACCATCAACTACTCAAACTTATAAGTTAAGAGTAAATGTTTATGGTCAAGCAGCTGCTCAATAGAAGTTGCATGTATTTTATAAAAGTGTCTAATCTCTGACACTTTTTTCTTTTTTTAGAAAAGTAATTGCTATTTCAGTTAGTTTTATGCTATAGTTATATTGTAGAAGGAGGTTAGACAAAAATGAAAGATAATAATAACAATTCAAAACAAGTGTTATTATCAGTGCTTGGTGTAGCAATATTAGTTGTAGCTGTAGTGGGAGTATCATTTGCAGCATTTAGTTATAGCAAAACAGGAGAAAAAGTTAATACAATCACAACAGGTACTATTTCTATGAATTATACTGAAGGTGAAAATGCTATTAACTTAACAAATGCTCTTCCAATGACTGATGATGTTGGTAAAGCATTATCTGATGAAAATCAATATTTTGATTTTACAGTAAGCGCTAATATTACTGGTACAACTACAATTAATTATGCAATAACTGCTACAAAAGTAGATCCAGATAGTACTATTCCAGAAGCTGGTGTTAAAGTATATTTAACTGATATGGATGCAGATGCTGATACTCCTATTTCTGGGTATGAAACACCAAAGAAAGTTAGTGAATTAACAAAAACTTCAAGTGATGTTTCAGGTGCTCCAGATGGTGATTATAAGCTTACAAGTGGAACATTTAATGCAACAACTACACACAAGTATCGCTTAAGAATGTGGGTAGCAGATGATTATCAAGTTACTGGTACTTCACAAGCATTTAAATTAAAAGTAAATGTTTATGGTACTGCTGCTGCTCAATAGAAGTAGTTAGTATTAAAAAGTGTCTAATCTCTGACACTTTTTTCTTTTTTTAAATATTGCCAGGAATATTATATTTGTGTTATATTAATATTATAGAAGGAGGTTAAACAAAGTGGAAAAAAATAATTCTAAACAAATATTATTGTCTGTACTTTGTATAACTATTTTAGTTATAGTTGTGATTGGAGTATCATTTGCAGCGTTTAATTATAGTAGGACAGGAGAAAAATTAAATACTATTACAACTGGTACTATTACAATGAGTTATAGTGAAGATACTAATGGTATTAATTTAGTAGATGCTTTGCCAATAAGTGATGAGCAAGGGAAGTCTTTAACAGGTACTAATAATGTTTTTGATTTTACAGTTTCTGCGACTATTCAAGGATCTGGAAATACGACTATTAATTATGCAATTACAGCCACTCGTGAATCTGATAGTACATTAGATGATTCTACTATTAAAGTGTATTTAACTAACACAGATAGTAATACCGATACTCAAATATTAGCACCAACTAAAGTTTCTGATTTAACTGTTACAGGTAGTTCAGAAATTTCTTCTGCACCTAGTGGACAGTATAAACTTACAGAAGGTACTTTTACTACTTCAGCAAGTCATAAATATCGTTTAAGAATGTGGGTAGCTGATGATTTTTCTGATTTAGATGCTTCTGGAAGTTATAAATTAAGAGTAAATGTATATGGTGCTGCTCCTGCACAATAGAATTGTATTTTTGTAAGTGTCATTTTACTGACACTTTTCTTTTTGATAAATTCTTGATAAACTTTTCCAGCTGTGATATATTTTTATCATAGAGGAGGGAATAAAGTGGATAGTAAGAAGAATAGTTCTAGGTCTTTGTGGCTTATTATACTTTGTATTTTTATTTTAATTATTGCAGTTATAGGAATATCTTTTGCCGCAGTATTTTATAGTAAATCAGGTGAAAAGGTAAATAGAATTTCAACAGGTACAATGACAATGAGTTATAGCGAAAATACTAATGGTATAAATTTGACAGATGCTTATCCTACAAATGATGAAATTGGTAAAGCTTTAAATGAAGAAAATCAGTATTTTGATTTTACAGTTTCTGCATCTATGGGTGGTAATGTTGTTATTAATTATATTATTACCGCTATTAAAGAGGTGGATAGTACGCTTCCAGATAATGCAGTTAAAGTTTATTTGACAGATATTGGTAATGGTGATAGTCAAATATTAGCTCCTACTAAGATTTCTGATTTGTCTGTTACTAATGGCAATCAAATTGGAGCACCTGATGGTCAATATGTTTTAACAACTGGAAACTTTAATACAACTAGTTCTCGTAATTATCGTTTAAGAATGTGGGTAGCTAGTGATTATGTTTTATCAAATGATGTTCAGACTTATAAATTAAGAGTAAATGTTTATGGTTCTGTTGCTGTATAAAGTGTATATTCTTACACTTTTTTCTTTACCTAAAAAAATTCCTGTGATACAATTAATTTATGATATGAGGGAGTGTTATTATGGAACATAATGATGATGAACTTAAAAGAGAAAGTAGTGGGAAATTATTTGTAATTGTTATTATACTTTTAATTTTCATTTTTGCTTTTATTGGTATTTCTGTTGCTACTTTTACCTATACTAAAGAAAAGGATAGTGTTAATACTATTAGTACAGGTAATGTTTATCTTAATTATACTGAAGATACAAATGGTATTAATATTACAAATGCTTATCCTGTTAGTGATGAGGTAGGTAAAACTTTAACTGATGAGAACTATTATTTTGATTTTACAGTTGAAGGAAAATTTAAGGGAAATTTGCAAGTTAATTATGAAGTAGCTGCTGAAAAGCTTGAGTCTTCTACATTATCTAATGATGAAGTTAAGTTATATTTAGAAAAAAAAGTTGATGATTCTTATGAAGAAGTAATGGCTCCTAAAAATTTTACGCCATTAAAAGAAAGTACTGATTTAGGTACAATGGCTGGATCTATGTTACTTGATAAGGGTAGTTTTTCTAAAAGTGATGAAATTAATTATCGATTAAGAATGTGGGTTGCAGATACTACTATTTTAGGTGAGTTTGAAAAAACTTTTGGGGTAAGAGTTTCTATTAAAGCTAAAGTAGATTTAGATAACTAATACTTCATTTCTTTTTTTACGTATTTATAAGAATATAAGAGGGTGATAAATAAATGAAGAGGTCTAATAAAGATTGGCTAGTTAAATTAAAAAAAATTCTTCATTTTATTACAACAGTACTTATGTATTCAATATGTTTGATAATGATTATTGTTTTCTTAGTATTTGTTGTTAATTTTATTGATAACAGACATAATATAAAAGCTGGAAATAATAAAAGAGCATTATTTTCTGCTTATACAATAGTTAGTCCTAGTATGGTTCCATCTATTAATGTTTTAGATGTTGTAGTAACAAAGCGAGTAGATAGTCCTGAAGATTTAGAAAAAGGTGATATTATTACATTTAATTCTACTGATTATCGTTATTCTGGTGTTACTGTTACTCACAGAATTCAAAATATTGAAAAAACTAGTAGCGGAGAGTATTTATATACTACAAAGGGTGATAATAATAATACGCCTGATTCATCGAGAATTAGTTTTAATGAAATTTATGGTAAGGTTTTGTTTAGAATTCCTAAAATAGGTTATATTCAATATTATTTAAGCTCTATTTTAGGTTGGGTTGCTATTATCATTGTTCCTGCTGTTATGATTATTGGTTATGATATTTATAAATTAATTAAAACTTTAAAAGGAGATAAAAACAATAATTCTAATGTTACTAAAAAAATTGAAATAAAAGATAAGAAAGAGGAAAAGAAAAGGAGATTTAAAAAATGAAGAAATTAATATTATTGATTTTAGCAGGAATTGCATTATTTGCCTTTATTTTTTCAACTTCTGTGCTTTGGTATAACTTTTTTTATAATGATGTATCTTCTACGAATACCGTTAGTTCTTTAGAAATTAGATTAGATAATCAAAATAATACAATTAATGAAGATGGTCTAATCCCTTTGGATGACGAAACTGCTAAAAATTTGAAGCCTTATAGTTTTGAAGTTGAAAATACTAATTCAGTAGCCACTACTTATAATGTAATAATAGAAGATGCTATGATTAGTGATGATGCTAGTTATAGTAGTAAAGAATTACTTTCTAGAGATCAGTTAAATTATCAATTGTCTCTTAATGGTAAAGTTATCAAGACTGGAAAGTTAAGTGATATTGATAATAATATTTTAGATACTAGAAATATTAGTGGAAATGTGATTAATAATTATGAATTGCGTATTTATGTTAGTGAAGATGCAGTAAATACAGATTGGCAAAATAAATATTATCATTTTAATGTTAATGTACAAATGGAGGTTGAATAAAATGAAAAAGTTTTTATTAGAATATGCAAATTTAATTGCTTATACAATTACAGGACTTATTTTTGGACTTTCTTTCTTTTTGATATTTATTAATTTTTATCATATGGAAGAAATTAATACTCCTTCTGATGTTAGTGCTTATAATGATACTAATATGCAGTTAATTAATGATAAGATTGCAACAATAAAAAATAATATTAGTGTTTATAATCAAAATAGTTATACAGGTGGTCTTAATATTTATGGTCTTAATACTGTTCAAATTAAATTGGAGGAATGTGTTAAGGTTTTAGAAAGTGAAGATTTAACTAAGTATTTTAATCAAGATGTTATCTATATAAAAGATGTTTATGATTTCTCTATAAGTTTTAAAAATATGGTTTTAAATGATTGTTTAGTTATGCAACTTAAATCTATGTTTAATACAGATACAGTAGCTACTTTACCTAATTATAATATTATAAAACCTTATGTTGATTTAAATATTAATAATTTACTTGATTCATCTAGTTATGTTCAAGCTAATTTAGAGAATGTTGATCATTATTATTTTAGTACAGAAATTAATAAAGCTAATTTTTTTGATCTAACTGAGGATAGTTATGCTGATATGATGAATACTTATCAAAATTCTTTAGATTTATTAGTTGAAGTATCTAATTGGTATAGATCAGTAGTAGTGGGAGGGTAATGATGAAAAAAATATTTAATTACTTGTTTTATGGATTAAAATTTCTGTTATTAATTGGAGCTTTAGGTTTAACTTTATTTATTATGATTAGAATGAATGTAAGACTTGAAAAAAGTATGACTAGTATTATTCCAGTACTTATTCCTTTTGTTCTTTTATTAATTATATTTATTATTAATATGATATTTAAACAAAAAGGTGTTACTGATAATATTTTTTATAATTTAACTTGTTGTCTTGTTTTTGCTACTATTTTATTTGCTTGCTATAGGGCTATGTTTGATACTAATATGGTTCTTAATGAAAAGTATGGATATGGAATAGATTTTAATTATTTTGATAATTTTGTTGCTTATATTAATATTATGCTTTATGGTTTGTTTATTGCAGATATATTCTTTATGTTTAGAGAAAGAGAGAAGTCTAAAAAGATAGAAGCTTAGGCTTCTCTTTACTTTTTTTGTTTATATTAATATAATTTAGATGTGGTGGTTTGATGGAGAATTTTAAATTTAAAAAAAAGTTTGGACAGAATTTTTTACAAAATAAAACTATTATAAATAGAATTGCTAAAACAGGAGAAGTAGCTGATAATTCTTTAATTATTGAAGTGGGTCCTGGTAGTGGTAATTTAACTGTAGAACTTGCTAATATGTATAGTACAAGTAATATTTTAGCTTATGAAATTGATAATAGTTTAGAAGATACTCTTGCTGTTAGATTTAAAGATTATAATAATGTAAAAGTGTTATTTACTGACTTTTTGAAAACTGATATTTGTAATGATATTTCTAGTTATAACTTTAATAAATTATATTTTATTAGTAATGTTCCTTATTATATAACAACACCTATTCTTTTTAAGCTTATCGATAGTAATTTACCATTTGAAAAAATAGTTATGATGGTACAAAAAGAAGTTGGTGATAGGTTTTGTAGTAGTCCTTCTAAAAAAGAGTATGGTGCCCTTACTGTTATATTAAATTATTTTTTTGAGATAAAAAAAGAGTTTATAGTAGGTCGTAATAATTTTTATCCTATTCCTAATGTTGATAGTGTAGTTGTTTCTTTTAAAAGAAAAGAAAAAATAGATATGCTTTTAAATAAGAATCATTTTATTAATTTAGTTCATGATAGTTTTCAATTTAGAAGAAAGACACTACGTAATAATTTAAAGAGATATGATATTTCTATTGTAGAAAAAGTTCTAAATAAATATGGCTATGATTTAAATGTTAGAGCGGAAGTTTTGGATTATAAAATATTTATAGATATTTCTAATAATTTAGTTTCTGAATAATTTAGTTTTTTTAACATAAAATTAATTGGGTGATTTTATGTTTAAAATAGGTGATTATGTTACTAGGAAATCTTATAATAATGACATTTTATTTATTATAGTTAATATTTGTAATAATATTGCTGATTTAAAAGGTGTAGATGTTAGACTTTATGCTGATAGTAGTTTAGATGATTTAGAACTTGCTAGTAGTGATGTCATTTCTTTAAATGATAAAAATGATAGAGATGATGCTTTAAAGATTAAAGATATGTTTAGTTTAGATCGGGGGGAATACTTCTACTTACCAGGTCGTATCTTACAGTTAGACGGCGATTCCTTTTATCTTAAAAGATGTATTGATTTTTATAAGAATTTACATCTTGAAGCTTATGGAGTTAATTTGAATGAAAATGATTTTGAAAAGGAAGTTATTAACTGTTTAGAGAAATATAAACCTGATATTTTAGTTATAACGGGACATGATTCTTTTAAAAGAAATAAAGATAAAAAGGAAATAGATAATTATCAGAATTCTTTAAACTTTGTTAAAACTGTTTTAAAAGCTAGAGAGTATGAGAGAAATCAAGATAAACTTATTATAATTGCAGGAGCTTGTCAGTCTTTTTATGAAGATTTAATTAAAGCAGGAGCTAATTTTGCTTCTAGTCCTAAGAGAGTTAATATTCATGCTCTTGATCCGGCTATTATTGCTAGTGCAGTTGCCTTATCGCCAAAGAATAAAGAGATAGATTTAATAAAGTTGCTTTCTAAAACACATTACGGTAGTGATGGTGTAGGAGGTATTATTAGTAATGGTGTTATGTATGTGGGGTATCCTAGATGAATGTTGATAAGGTAAGAGAAGAAGTAGAGTTAAAGACAGGTGAAGTTTTACATTTTAAATTTAATGGTAGTAGAAATCAAATTCAAGAATTTGATGGAAAAATTATAGAGACATATTCTGCTATATTTGTAGTTAAGCTTGTAAATGATAATAATATTAAGTCTTTTTCTTATAATGATTTAATTACTTCTAGTTTAGAGATTAGTAAGTAATTTATTTGTTACAGTTCAGATAGAAAAGACTAAATAAAAGTCAAATCTATCTTTTTTATTACTATTTTACTAGAAGATAAAAGAAAATAATAGACTGTTAATTAAAACATATTTTGTTTATAATAAAAACAAAGGTAGGTATTTGATATGACAACTAAAGGATATGTAAATGATTTCTATAAGCAATTTGAAGAATTAAATAAAAAGTTAGACAAAGCAAATAGTACTATCTTTAATATGTCATTAACAATATCTGAATTAAATGAAAATAATAAGAAACTTACAAAAGAACTAGAAAAGGCAAATAAAAAAAATCAAGAATTATTACTTGAAATTGAAAGATTAAAAAATAATAACGATAAAGATAGTTCTAATTCTAGTAAGCCTTCTTCTACTAATGGATATAATATGCTAGGCACTGGCGGATAATATCCATTGACTTTCAGTCACATAAA
>CAMMTE010000044.1:0-9138 GCA_946499755.1 uncultured Mycoplasmatota bacterium | reverse complement strand
TACCACCATTATCTATGACATATTGCATAGTATAAACACCGATTTTTCCACAACCATATTGGAATATACTTAATCCTTTCATTTTTACCATCCTTTCTATATATTAATTATAGCATTTTACCTATACTTAAATATGTAATTTACAAAAAAAGTTATACTTTTTAGTATAACTTTATATATTATTCATTCTTTTCTTTATCTTCTATTTTATTACTTATCGATTTTAGAGTCTCTAAATATTCTTTTTCTACAGGGCTTAATGTTTTTACTTGATATTTTTTGTATTCATCTTTAGCCTTCTTTATTGCCTCATTATGACTAACTGTACCTTTACCTTTCAACAACTTTTCTCCAGTGCTAGAAAGGATTACATCTAACTGTTTAATATAATCATCCATATGCATTGGATTATGTTTAATCGCTTGTATCTCAGCAAAATCAAAATATCCTGAGACTAAATTATTTAATATTTTTAATTCTTCTTCTGTTAAATAGTTTTTTGCAATGATGACGTCACTCATTATTGGTAAATCACCTTTAAAAGTAGTTAATCCCATAAACGGCTTATCTGAGTCTGCTCTTTCATAAATTACTTCTGGTGCAGTATGTCCATGTGCGGCATAATGAAGTTTATTTTGGACAATTTTGAAAAATTCTATTGATTTACTATCTTTGGGGTCATAATCTATTGCAGTTGCATACAAATCAAGTACTTGCCTATATAATACCTTTTCAGATGACCTTATATCTTTAATTCTTGCAAGCAACTCTTTCCAATAATTTCCTCCTCCATTGCCTTTAAGTCTTTCATCATCCATGGTAAAGCCCTTAATCATATACTCTTTTAACCTTTCTGTTGCCCACTTTCTAAAATTAGTAGCAACTTTAGATTTAATTCTATACCCTAGAGAAATAATCATATCTAAATTATAATATTTAACTTTTCTTTCAACATTTCTATTTCCTTCTTTTTGAACTGTCAAGAATTCCTTGACAGTTGAATTCTCACTTAACTCTTCCTCATCAAAAATATTTTTTATATGTGAACTAATATTTTGTTTAGTTGTATCATATAAATCAGCCATTTGTTGTTGAGATAGCCATACTGTTTCATCTTCTAGTTTTACATCTATCTTTGTCTTACCATCATCCAATTGATATATTATAATGTTGTTTTTCTCTTCCATGAAAACCTCCTTTAATTTACATTTTTTATTTTAATAGCAGTTATAGTTGAAATGATTATGTGTATATATTAACATACACTTTTACAAATGTATAGTATCATTTTAATTTTATTTTTACAAAAAACACTTATGACTTAATGAGGTCACAAGTGTTCTTAATATGTTTTTTATTTTTTAATTATTTTATATTTTAACCATATATAAGAGTCATCTAATTTATTACACTCAATTAATTGTAAAGCTTTCAACTTATTTAATTCGTTTACTGTGCTAATAGAATCTCCATCTATTAGTGTCGAAGTATCCCTACCTCCTACTAATAATGGTGCAATTACAACATTAACATAGTCAATTAAATCTTCTCGTAAAAATTTTCCATTTAAATTCCCACCAGATTGGATTGTTAGCTTTTCAGCATTATATTTTTGTTTCATATCAGCTAATAAAGTTTTTAAATCTAAAACTTCATAATAAAGAATATCTAAGTTTTCATACTTTTCTTTTAAGGAAAAAGCTATATGATTTTGATTTGTAGTTACTAATATTAACTTTTCTACCCAATTACATAGATAATCAATTCCGTGCTCATTTAAATGAAGTTTGTTGTCAATAATTATAAAACTGACATCTACTTTCTCGTGATATTCTTTTCTATCATTAACGCCAATTTTAGCCATTACTCTACCAGTATTTAAAGAATAATAATCTGTTGTTACTTCTATTTCGTAATATTGATGTAATCCTTCTTTTACACCTTCAATTTGACACCAATCTTTATCAGCATCTAAATTATCACTATTCCCACTATTTATTTTTCCATCTAGTGATTCTAGCATAAATAGTGTAGTTACAGGTCTTTCCATTTTTTCTCCTTTAATGTAATTTTACAAAATACTTATAGGATAAAGCTTTATTTATTTTTTCCACAACATTGTTTATATTTCTTACCACTTCCACATGGACAAGGGTCATTTCTACCTACTTTTTTAACTTTCTTAGGTGTTTTCTTTGTATCTTTAACATCATTAGTCTGTTGATTTTTAGCAACTTGTTTTCTTTCAATATTTTGTCTAATTTCAGCTTTTAGTAAGAATACTGTAATATCTCTATCTATTTTTTGAAGCATATCATCAAATAATCCATAACCTTCTGTAGTATAAGCTCTTAGAGGGTCATCTTGTCCATATTGACGAAGGTAAATTCCTTCTCTTAAGTGACTCATTACATTTATTTGTTCCATCCAGTAATTATCTATAACTTGTAAAGATAATGCTTTTTCAAACTCATTACTAATTTCTACTGGTACTTCTTTAATCTTAGCCTCATATTCGCCTTTAGCTTTTTCATAAAGATACTCTATAATATCATCTGCATCTCTGTTTTCAAGTTCTACTTTACTGATATCATTTTTAAGTAAATTCTCATTAGCAAAGTCAGTGATACTTTGTAATTCTTCATCTGTTATATGACTATCAGCATTTCTAGATTTAACTAAATCTGTAATATGATTATGAATAGAGTTTAATACTGTTTCATGAATAGATTCACTATCTAAGATTTCATTACGTTTACCATACATGATTTCTCTTTGAGTATTCATAACATCATCATATTGTAGCAAATGCTTTCTGGCATCAAAGTTATTTCCTTCTACACGTTTTTGAGCTGTACTTATGGCTTTTGTAAAGGTCTTGCTTTGAATAGCTTGATCTCCAAAACCAAAGCTCTTCATCATTTCTCTAATTCTTTCACTACCGAATCTGATCATTAAGTCATCTTCCATAGAGACAAAGAACTGAGTATAACCTGGATCTCCTTGACGACCAGAACGACCTCTTAACTGATTATCAATACGACGTGATTCATGACGTTCTGTACCTATTACACAAAGACCACCTAATTCTCTTATTTCATCTGATAATTTAATATCAGTACCACGACCAGCCATGTTTGTTGCAATTGTAACTGATCTGTGTTCACCAATCTTAGAAATAATTTCAGCTTCACGAGCATGGTTTTTAGCATTTAATATTTCATGAGGTATGTGAGCTTTCTTTAATAAATCACTAATTAATTCACTTGTTTCAATAGCGATAGTACCAATTAAGACAGGTTGTCCTTTATCATAACGAGATTTTACCTCATTTATAATTGCTTTATATTTAGCACTACGTGTTGCAAAAACTAAATCAGGAGCATCTATTCTTATAACAGGTTTATTAGTAGGTATTTCAATAACATACATATTATAAATATCTCTAAACTCTTCTTCTTCTGTTTTAGCAGTACCAGTCATACCTGATAGTTTTTTGTACATTCTAAATAAGTTTTGAAATGTTATAGTAGCAAGTGTTTTAGTCTCCCTGTTAATATGAACGCCTTCTTTTGCTTCTATTGCTTGATGAAGTCCATCACTATAAGCTCTTCCTTTCATTAAACGTCCCGTAAACTGATCAACTATAACAATTTCATCATCTTGAACAACATAGTCTACATCTTTTTTCATAGCATAGTTAGCACGTAGGGCTTGATTAATATAATGTACTAAAGTTGCATTTTCTATTTCATATAAATTTTTTACTTTAAACATTTTTTCAGCTTTAGCACTACCAGCATCAGTTAAAGAAACACTAATTGTACTTTTACCTGTTTCATCGCAGATATAATCTTCTTCCTCTTTTAAAGACTTTGCAAATTTATCGGCATCTATATATAGGTTGGCACTATGCTGTGCTCCTCCTGATATGATTAATGGAGTTCTTGCTTCATCAATTAGAATAGAGTCAACCTCATCGACAATAGCAAAGTTTAGAGGACGTTGTACTCTATTTTCTTTTCTGATTACCATGTTATCTCTTAAGTAATCAAAACCAATTTCATTATTAGTAGAATATAGAATATCGCAGTTATAAGCTTCTTGTTTTTCTTTAGGAGACATATCTCTTGTATTAACACCTACTGTTAAACCAAGAAATCTATGTATTCCTCCCATCCATTCAGCATCACGAGTTGCAAGATATTCATTAACTGTAATTATATGAACTCCTTTGCCTTCTAGAGCATTAAGATAAGCAGGTAATACACAAGTTAAGGTTTTACCTTCACCAGTTTTCATCTCTGCTATATTACCATAATGAATTGCTAAAGCACCTAATACTTGAACATAGAAGGGCTTTTCTCCTATTACACGATATGCTGCTTCTCTTGCAACAGCGAAAGCTTCAACTAAAATGTCTTCTAAAGTTTCTCCACTTTTTAATCTTTCTTTAAATTCTTCTGTTTTATGTTTTAATTCATCATCAGAAAGTTTAGTCATCTCTTCATCAAGAGCGACAATTTTATCTGCTTGTGCTGTAAACTTCTTTAATTCTTTATATTCATGATCAAATAGTTTTCTAAATAATCCCATTTTATAAACATCTCCTTGCATATTGTATTTTATCAAAAAAAACAAACAATAAAAAGACTTTATCCTAAATTTATTGACTTTTCATACTTTTTAATGCCGATGAAGTAAAATTTATTCAAAAAAACTGGAGAAATCCAGTTTTGTTTTATTCTGATTCTATTAAACCATAACCACCATTTTTTCTTTTATAAATAACGGCTTCTTTGTCAGTATCAATATTTTTAAATAAGTAGAATTCATGTCCTAATAATTCTAATTGAAGAATAGCTTCTTCTTCATCCATTGGTTTAATTTCAATTTTCTTTCTTTTAATTATTTGTGTTTCTGAAGGTTCCTCCTCTTCTTCGATATCAATAATACTAAAGTCAATTTTTGTTTTATTTTCTTTAGCTTTAATTTTAGTTTTATTTTTTCTGATTTGTCGTTCCATTACATCAATCGCTTTATCAACTGCTGCATAAAAATCATCTTGTGTTTCTTCTGATCTAATAATGAAATTGCGAAGTGGAATTGTAATTTCTACAGTTTGGAAATGGCCTTTTACTTTAACTAAAACATTAGCTCTGACATCTTCACTTTTTTCTAAATATTTTTCTAACTTTTTTAGCTTTTCATTAATATAGTCTTTCATTGCTTTAGTTACTTCAAGCTTATCTCCTCTAATAATTATTTCCATATTATCACCTTCCTTAACATTAATATATCACAAAAGGTCAAAAAAACCAACTACTTTACTACAGCTGGTTCTTTTATTGGTGTTACGTCTGTTGCTTGGTAGCCTTTACTTGTTTCTAATAAAGTAAATTCTACATATTGTCCTTCTGTTAAAGTCTTATAACCTTCACAATTTATGGTGGAATAATGAACAAATATATCTTCATCATCTTTGTATTCAATAAAGCCATATCCCTTTTCATTATTAAACCACTTTACTCTACCGATCACTAACTCACCTCCACATCCTTTTCTTACTTCTTGCTTAACTATTTACTTATGATGTGGCTCTATTATAACAATTAGTATTTAACTTTATACTTTTTTCTGTTAACTGTTGTTTTTAAGCTTTTTAAGAGGTAAGAATTAATTTAAAATTAATCATTTTACTATAGCTGGTTCTTTTACTGGTGTTACATCTACTGCTTGGTAGCCTTTACTTGTTTCTAATAAAGTAAATTCTACATATTGTCCTTCTTTTAAGGTTTTATAACCTTCACAATTTATGGTGGAATAATGAACGAATATGTCCTCATCCTCTTTATATTCAATAAAGCCATATCCTTTCTCATTATTAAACCACTTTACTCTACCGATCACTAACTCACCTCCACATCTTTTTATTCTTACCTCTTGCTTACTACTCATTATCAAATGATGTGTTTTCATTATAGCAAGTCTATTATGTTCGTTTTTATAAATTCCGTTAAATGTATTTTTCATTCCTTTAACTGTAATTTTTATTAAAAAAGATGTCGAATTTTCTGTTAAATTCCTTATATTAACCATTTGCAGATTTTCTATTTTTATCCTAATCAATGATATATAATGTTTTTAGCATAGGAGGTAGTATGAAAGAAGTATTTTTAAATCATACTATGAATTTTATAGATGCTAATCAGAAGGGGTTAACTGATGAAGATAAAGAGAAACTTGCTTATGGTTTAGAAGGAATTTACTTAACCATAACAAAAATGGTAATTATTCTTTTAATCGCTTTACTATTAGGCTTTTTAAAGGAATTTATTATTGCATTAATTCTTTTTAATATAATCAGATTCCCAGGTTTTGGTTTTCATGCTAGTAAATCTATAGTATGTCTTATTTCTAGTACAGTTTTAATATTAGGGTTACCTTATTTATTTTCAAATATAGTGATACCTTTAAATATTAAGATTATTCTATGTATTGTTTCTATAATTACATTTATTATATTTGCACCTGCAGACACACACAAAAGACCGTTAACAAATAAGAAAAAAAGAACCATTAGAAAGATATGTACTTGTCTTTTGGCTCTTATATATAGTGCTATAGTTATTATATTTAATAATTATGAGATAAGCAATTTACTCTTAGCGGCACTTGTGATTGAAACAGTTTTAGTTTCTCCAATCATGTATTTGTTATTTGGTGAAAGTTATAACAATTATAAAAAGGTTTAAACATTAAATTGTTTAAATAAATTGTAAAAAGAGGTGAAAATTAATGAAAAAAAGAATGGCTAAAATCTTAGCAGCTGTTGCTATGTTAACTACTGCTTCTGCTAGTTTAGGATGTGTTTGGTTCTGTGTTGAAGAACCTAAAGCATTAAAAAATATGGATTAATGAAATTCGTAATTAATTTACGAATTTTTTATTATAGTAATTTTTTGAATAAAATAATCATTTAAGAATATTTGATTAGTTTCTAGCCATTTATTCTTGTTTAAAAGTTTATTTGCATAATATAATCCATTACCATGTCTACTACCTTTTGTTGAGAATCCTTTCTTTTTCATTTTTTTAATTGGTATAATATCTTTATATGTATTGGATATTATAAAATTCACATTTTCTTTTACTTCATATATTTCTAAAGTTACAATTTTCTTTTTTGAAATATTGGCTGCTTCTAGGGCATTGTCTAGATATATTCCTAGTATTATACATAGTTCCTTTAGTTCTTTTTCCTTTAACTTTTTTAGCTTGTTTGTAGTTTTAGAACTTACTTCTACAATCATTTTTACTTTCTTATTTTTTGCCAAGGCAACTTTGTAATATAATAATCCTTTCAAGCCACCTTTGGGAACGTTTTTTAAATCTTCTATAGCCGTTTCATCCAACACTATACTGAATTTTAACATCTCATCAATTTTATCAATTATTTTTTTATTTTTTGTCATATTTCTAATAATAGATAAATTATTCTTTAATTCATGACGATACATTTGTTCATCATCTATCCAATTTTCAAAATCTTGCACATATTTAAACATCAAATTATATTGCTCATTTAACTTTTCATAATTATTTATTTCCAGTATATAAAAGAAATATAATGTAACAACTATTATAAAACTAGTAAGTGTAATCGTATAATATATGTTTAGTTTAAAAATAGATGTAATATTATAAAATAAAATTCCTATTATCAGTACACTTAATATTACAAAGATAAAAATATTAATATTATATGGTACTGTTTTCTTTACTAAATATTGTAACTTATCTTTAATAAATTTTATATTCGAAATAAAATATGATATAAAACCTACCAAAATATTATTCACTACTGCTATATACCATATATTTCTAACATCTTCATAAGAAAATAACATGATATTTATTGAAGTTAAAAATAAATCACTTAATGACACTACAACAATTATATAACTGCATATTAAAATTGCTGAGTTTAATTTTAATTTAAAGTACTTACCATATAAAAATATTAATAATATGTATGTTAAAAGAGAAATAATTAAATTATATTCTGTTTTATAAAAAATAAGAGTTGGTATTAAAAGTATTAGCATAATTAATATATTATATAGGGAAAAATACTTTTCTTTTTTATTACTTATACTTTTAATAATTAAAAAAGAAGATGTTGATAGGCATAATGAACCTACTATTTTAGTTATTATTAGTGACATATCCTACTAACTCCTTTCTTCCTGTTCTTGATATTAAATTGGTACTCATTCCATTTACAAATAGAACTTCATTTTCTTTTGTGTCATAAGTTTTAATCTTATCTATATTTAAGATTAAACTTTTATGAACTTTTAAAAATCTTTTGTCTAGTTGTTTATAAATAGCACTTAAAGTAAATGGTGCTTTAAATGTTCCATAAGTAGTATAGATAATACATCTTTTACTATCTTGTTCTTTTTCTATGAATATTATGTTCTTTAATTCTATCTTATAAAGAATATAGTTATATTCGTAATTTAGACATTTTTCGCGACTATTATAGTTTTTATAAACAATCTTTAGTATTTCTTTAATCTTTTTCTTACAGTTATCAAACTTACTGATAAAATCTAGGAGATATAATCTATTCGATAATGCTTCATATCTATATTCGGAAAATGCAGTTACTATAACAATGATTGAATTCCAATCATCTAGTTCTTCTCTTATGAATCTCGCAGCATCTAAGCCTGAACCTTTAGATGTTTTAATATCAAAGAAATAAACTTTAAAGCCAAGATCACTTCTTGCTATCTTTTCAAATTTTTCATCATAAGTTTCAAATTGATATACTTTGTAGTTTACATCATAGTTCATCATGAATTTTTCTACTTCTTTATTTATTAATCCCCTGAAATCTTTTTCATCATCACATATAATAAAATTTAACACTTCTAACCTCCTCCTTTTTATACAAACACACACCCTTAAATTTTACCATATAATTCCATTTTATAGGGTTTTTGTCAAAAAAAAATAGTAGTTATTTAGAGACTGCTGAAAAAGTATACAACGATTACTGTAAACTATATCAGTAGTCTTTTTGTTTTGATATAATATATATAAGGAATAATGGTGATGTATGATGTT
>CAMMTE010000043.1:0-9687 GCA_946499755.1 uncultured Mycoplasmatota bacterium | reverse complement strand
CAAATCCCGTTTTAGAATAAGCAAGTCCAACCCAATCATTATAATTACAGCAATGTAATATATCGTTTTCGTCATCATATCTAATCGCTTCTACATCACTTTCATCAATAGGATATAGTTCTGTACCATCACTTTCAATTATTCCAGTAGAATAAACAACATTATTAATTTTTTCACTAAAATGAGAATTATTGGACTCTGCAATAAAGCAATTATCATGTACAATTTCGTTATTTCTATTAGTTATAGGCTTTATAGAATGATATTTAAAATCTATTAAAATATCACCATAAGAATCTACCATTCCCATCATGCCAGTTGGATCTTTTAATATCATATTATCATTAGGAAGTAATCCAGTATTGGCATAATGAGAATTTTTAAAAGTTGAACTTTCTGGAACTTCAATACCAGCGACAGCTGCTAACTCTTGACTTATTCTATCAGCTTCTAACTCCTCACTTGTCTTAGGAGTTGCAATATACTCTTGAGAAAAATAATATTTATCTCCATTCAAAACAACATACTGTCTTGGAATAGCAAAACCTTTTTGTCTCTCTGCTTCTGCATCTTGTTCAGTATATATTTCTAACTTTTTTCTTTCATTTGATGTAACATCTTGCTCATCTAAATTATAAGAAGAATCCAATACATTTGTATCTTCTTTTTCATCTTCTTTATCCATATTTTTCAATATTTCTCTTAATTCCTCAAGCTCCTGTTTATAAGATTCTGGATCAATATAATCACTTGAACCCTTTGTTTCATCAACATCATGTGAAGTTCTCATCTCATTAACTTCGTTCTCTCTTAGCCATTGCATATCAATAGCTCTTCCATTTCTTATAGCTCTTTGTTCTAAACTAGAACCCATTTTTTCTATCCCCATAAACTCCTCCTTATATTTCCTACTTAGAACCTAATAAGAAAGCAATAATAGGTATTAATAAACTACTAGCAATTATAACGAAAGCTAAAGCATAATTCGTAACAAAAGCTGCTATATTATCTTTATTATCTTCATTAGGCAATTCCATAGGAACAATATTATCATCATAATGACCAGTACTCTTAACATAACTTCTACCCTTACCAACTCCACCTTCTTCTAGAAGAGCCTTATTAAGTTTAGTAATCTCCTGTTTATTTTTAATCTCTAAATAATCACACAAATAACTATGTCCTCCATTAACTACTATCATCTGATAATAATTAACTAAGTTCTCTGGTATAAATATCTTAAACTGTGAAAAGTTCTGTTTTAAAAAGTCAGGTCTTAAATGCTCCAAAGTCTCTGATAAAAGACCTATCTCTAAGAAAGCTAAGTTATATATATTATTATTAATTTTATTAGTTATATCATCATCCATTACATCTAAACTTTTAAAATTAACAAAATCTCTATTATCATTAGTGACTCCTACTACTATATTTTTAGGATTAAAGTTAATAACATAATATCCTTTACCATGAATATACTTCATCGTAGAATCCATTACATAAAAAAGACGTGTATACTCATCATTATTATGATAAGTCTTAGTATACTCATCTAATGTCTCTTCAAAAGGCATCCTAATTATCTCTCCCATAGGAAATCACCGTCTTTTCTATTCTTATACTATCATTTTATAGCATTTTAAGAGTAATTACAAGCCCGTTTATATTTAAGTATCTTCTCTTTCGCTCTTGTCGTTTTAGCAGAATCTAACCAATAATCTTCAGGACTACCTCCCATTATAAAAGATACTCTATCATTATTTTTTAACTGATAATCAAGTGGTACCTCTATTCCATTAACAATCGCCCTACCTAGATTATAACCAGTATTATCATCTTCTAAAAATGCTAAATCTATAGGAGTAGAACCTAAAGGTAGTTCAATAGTCTTATTATTTTTAGTCCTAACATAAACATTTTCTTTAGCAAATAACTCTTTTTTTACTTTCTCTACATACAAATCATTTCTTTCAAAATATTCACTAAGGAAGTTAAGGTCTTTACAGAACTGTAAACTATCTCTTATCTCATCTTGTACTTCCATAAATGGTTTATTTTTAGAATAAATATAATAAGGAAGCCCATAAGTATCTACCATATCCATAAACCTAGTCCTAATCTGAGTTTGTACTAAACAATTATTAACATTAAAAACAGTATGTAGCGACTGATATAAATTAGTTTTAGGAACTGCTATAAAGTCTTTAATTATTGACTTAGCAGGCATATATTCTTTATTGATAACAGCCACTGCTTTATAACAATCTAAATAGTCATCAGTTATTATTTTAACAGCAAATAAATCATGTACAGCATCAAGAGTTACAAGATTTGTATCTCTATTACTAAACTTTCTATTAAGTTTATTTAACTTCTTATAAGTACTATAGACTTCTTTAACTCGTAACGTTACTTTTCCTTTAATATTATTATTTCTTAAAACATAAGCAACTTTTTTAATAACCTCTTCTATTGTATTTTTATTAAATTCTTTATATTTTTCTATTTGTCTATTTACATCATCATATTCTAATGGATTCAATACTTTAAAAGACAAATCTTCTAATCTTTTCTTTATCTCATACATACCAGTACGATATGCTAAAGGAACATACAAATCTATTGTCTCAAGAGCATTTTCTTTTTGTTTAAATTCACTCTTAAAACCTATTGTCTCCATATTATGTAATCTATCAGCACACTTAATAAAAATAACTCTAATATCTTCATTAACCGCTCGTAATATTTTAGCAGTATTCGCCTCTACTTTTTCACTCTTACTAGAAAAGTTCATTCCCTTTAATTTACTAACCCCATCAACAAGTCTTGCGACACTACTCCCAAACATTGTCTCAATTTCGCCTAAAGTTATATTAGTATCTTCAACAGTATCATGTAAAAGTCCTGCTACTATTGTCTCTACATCATTATAAGTACAAGAAAGAATATAAGCGACATTTAAAGGATGAGTTATATAAGGCTCTCCACTTTGTCTAAACTGACCTTCATGAAGCTTAGAAGCTAGCAAGTAAGCTTTTTTTATAACTTCTTCTCCACCTATATTATTCTCTTTTACTTTAGCAAGTACATCTTCAATAGTTATCATAAAACACCTCCTATTATACAAAAAAACAGCTTTCCAATTTCCACCAAAAAAGCCGTCTTAAATATTAAAATATAATTAAATAATAAATACTTCTCATAATACCAACACCTTACTGCTTTTATTTCCAAAAATAATATCAACAAATAAGATAATTGTCAAGCATATTAAAACATTTTCTCGCTTTAGTTATAACTCTATTAATCCTAGCATTATTAACATCTAATAAAGTAACTATTTCTCTATATTTAAAATTATTTAATCTAAGTTCTAAAATTGCACTATCTATAAAATCAATACTAAGTAAATAGTCACTTATTTTATCATAAAAGCTGGTTATATCTATATAATCATAAGGATCTACTTGATTACTATCATTAATTTCAAAATCTAATTCATGATAATGTAATAAAGGTTTATTCTTTAAAGAAAATAAACTTCTTAACATAAGAGAATAATTAGACTTTAAGCATGAATAAAGATATGAGAAAAAAAGATAGCCCTTATCTTGATCAAAATTTTTAACCGCTCTATCAAAAGCTAAATATCCTTCATTAATAAAGTCATTTAAAGCAAGGCTTAAATAACAATTATTAACAACATAATTATAATATTTTCTCGCTATTTTATAAATAAACGGTTTATATTTATCAAGCATAATATTATAAGCTATCTCATCATTATCATAAATTAAATCCAAAAGTTCATAATCATTATATTTCATAAATCCTACTTTCTACTTCGGACTACCTCATAAATTAATATACCTGCTGCCACAGAAGCATTTAAACTATCTATTTTAGAACTTATAGGAATAGTAATTAGAAAGTCACAAGATTCCTTAATTAATCTACTCATACCTTTCTCTTCATTACCAATAACAAGACAAGTTTTACCAGCATAGTTAACATTTCTATAGTCTTCACCATTCATAACTGTACCATATATCCAAAATTCATTATCTTTAAGTGTTTTAACAGTATTATTAATATTAGTAACTAAAACTATATCAATATCAAATACTGATCCTACACTAGTCTTAACAACAGTAGAGTTTACAAGAACTTGTCTATCATTAGGAATAATAATAGCATTAAAACCTGCCGCTACTGCTGTTCTAATAATAGCACCAAAGTTATGAGGATCAAGAATATGATCTAAAATAAGAACTTTATCATAATCCTTTTCAAATATTTTATTTAAAGGAGTATATTGGTAGTCCTCCATATCGATGATTATACCTTGATGTACGCCTTTTGCCAAATTATCAAGTTCTCGATTTTGTTTAATTTTTACTCTAGATTTTAAATTTTTAGAAAATAAATAACTATTCTTTTTAAAAAATACTTGATCTACATAAATAAATTTTATTTTTTCAACTAAATTTTCATCTTTTAAAATTCTTTCTGCAATATTCTTACCATATACTAACATAATTCCTCCACTATATAATTCATAATTTCATCTATTCTAGTTTTTCTACCGTCAAGTTTTAAATAACCAATTAAAGCCTCAAGAGCTGTCGCTTTTTTATATTCTATCACACTACATCCCTTAGGATTAGAGTGACTCTTAGCATTTCTAGCCCGTCTAATAACACTTTCTTCATCTTCATTAAAAAATTCACCATCAAGCATCTTATCTAAGAAATAAGCTTGTCTTTTTGCACTAACATACTTAATAGACTCTTTCTGTAAATCATTAACTTTATTAATTTTTTTCTCGACTAAATACATTCTAATATACTCTTCATACACCGCATCACCAAGATAAGCAAGCACTAAAGAATTAACACATCTAATATCCATAAACACTCTCCTAAAGAAAAAAGACTATTAAGTCTAATCTCTATCATTTCCCATAACTATTAACACAAGTCTAAGTAAATCTAGTAAGGTTGAAACCAAAGAAGCTACATAAGTCATCGCTGCTGAGTTTAACATTGAACTAGCCATACTTTTTTCACTACTATCAACTATTTTTAATTTACTAAGAAACATTTTACCACGTTTTGAAGCATTAAACTCAACTGGTAATGTAATAAGTTGAAATAAAAGTATTGCCACTAAAAGAAATATACCAACCCATGCAAGATTTATCGCTCCAAAGATAAGACCAATTAAAACTGCTAAATAACCAAACTTAGTACTAAAATTAACAATAGGAACTAAGAAAGATCTAAATTTCAAAAAGAAATATCCCTCTTTATCTTGAACAGCATGTCCACATTCATGAGCAGCCACACTAACACTTGCAATAGAGTCTCCATTGTAAATATCAGTTGAAAGTCTAACTACTTTCGCTCTAGGATCATAATGGTCAGTTAAATATCCTCTAGTCTCCACAACATAAACATTTTCTAGTCCATTACTTTTTAATATTTCACGAGCAACTTCTGCCCCTGTCATACCACTTTTAACTTTAACTTTCTTATATTTACTATATCTTGTTCTTAAATAGATATCTGCAACAAGAGTAACAAGAAAAGCAATTATAACAAGTCCATATCCATAATACATATAATAAAACATTTAAAACCTCCTATATTTTCTCTATAGTAGTACCATTTCTACCATCTATTAATTTAATACCTTTACTTTCTAAATAATCACGAATTCTATCCGCTTCAGCATAATCTTTATTTTGTTTAGCAATATTTCTCTTTTCTATTAAACTTTTTATCTCATCATCAATATCTATTATATCATTTTTTAACAAATCTAAACTTAAAACTTTATCAAATTCCATAACTAACTGCTTCTTAGTCTTATCATTTGTATCAAGTTTTAATACTTCATAAAGAACTGTTAAAGCCATCGCTGTATTCATATCAAGAGATAAAGCTTCTTTAAACTTATCTAAATATGTCTTAACTATCTTCTCATCAAGTTCTCCTTCATCTTTAAGTAAAGATACTCTATTCTTAAGTTTCTTATAAGCATTCTCTGCTTGTCCTAAAGCTTCATAAGTAAAAAGTAATGGTTTACGATAATGAGACTCTAAACACATATAACGATAACTTAAAGGATTAAATCCCTTTTCTTCTAAAGTACTAACCGTAAGTATATCTCCTTTAGATTTACTCATCTTACCACTTTTATCATTTAAGTGTTCTCCATGTACCCAATAATTACACCATTTATGCCCAAGATAAGCTTCACTCTGAGCAATTTCATTAGTATGATGAGGAAAGATATTATCAACTCCTCCACAGTGAATATCAAGATATTCTCCAAGATTTTTAATAGCAATACAAGAACACTCTATATGCCAACCAGGATAACCTACTCCAAAAGGACTATCCCATTTTAACTCTTGTGAATCAAACTTCGACTTAGTAAACCACAAAACAAAGTCAGCTTGATTTTTCTTATTACTATCAAATTCAACCCCTTCACGAACTCCAACTACCATATCATCAATTTTATGATTAGTTAGAATATAGTAATCACTAAGTTTAGAAGTATCAAAATAAACATTACCACCTGCTTTATAAGCATAACCTTCATCAAGTAACTTCTCTATCATCTTTATATAAGAATCTATATTACTAGTAGCAGGACTTACAATACTAGGCCACTTAATATTAAGTTTCTCTGTATCTTTTTTAAACTCATCAGTGTAAAACTTAGCGATATCTAATACAGATTTATGCTCTCTCTTAGCACTTTTAAGCATTTTATCTTCGCCACTATCAGAATCACTTGACAAATGTCCAACATCAGTAATATTCATACAACGTTTAACTTTATATCCTAACATATTTAAAGTCTTCTCTAATATATCTTCCATTATATAAGTCCTTAAATTACCAATATGAGCATAGTGATAAACAGTAGGACCACAAGTATACATTTTAACTTCATTTTTATCTATTGGTACAAACTCTTCTACACTTCTTGTAAGAGTATTATATAATTTCATAAAAAGCACCTCTTTCTATTTTTAATTAAATATATGATTATAAATTTTGAATAACAACACTACATGGAGTTTTAACCTTTTTTAAAATATGTTTATCCTCATCTTCTGTTATTTCAAAACAAGCCCTTGATATAAATCTTTTTCCCATTGATAATTCTATATTATAATAATTATCTATCACTTCCTTATAATAAGAAGGTAATTCATCTTTAGGAACTGAAATATCAAACAAATCATACATTTCTTCTAAAGTAACAATACTTCTTTTTTTATAAATCCATATAATATCATCATTTGGAAACTTAAGTCCTTTAGAACAATAAAGCATATTTAAAGAACTTTTCATCTTAGATATATTATCTAAACATACATGAATAAATCCACTATCAACTTTAATTTTAACAATTTTATTGTTTTCTTCAAAACTTGTAAAAAAGTTCATATTCTTAACAAAATCATCTTCTAAAATATTATCTGCCAGCTCTGTAAAGCTATATCTATCTGTAATTTTTAAATTTAAATCAGATTGATAAAAACCATTTTCTTTATTTAATAAACTATATAAATTTATACAATAATAGTCTTCATAATTAGCTGAATATAAATATCCTAAATCTCCATTTACAACATTAAAACGCAAGTCCTTATTCTCATCTTCAAGTCTTGAATATTTATTCAACTCTTGTAGTTTTTTTCCAACCCTTTGATATTCATTTCTCAAGCCAAATACTACTTCTCTTATTTTATAATAATCTTTACTCATTTTATCTCCTTATTAATTTATATATATTATCTATATAGCCTTTTACTTTTTTGTAAAACAATACTATTATCTTCATCCATAATTTTAAAGTATCCTTCTCTTCTTATTTTTCTATTCAAAACAAAATCAATATCTTTACATCTATTAGGGTTTTTATCAATAATGTCTTTGTGATACTCTGGAATATCACAAGGCATAGGACTATCTAAAACCATTTCAATATCTTCTTTAGTAAAACTACGTCCATAAAAAGAAAGTGAATCATCTATAGACTTATAAGAGACAGAATAAACTTTAGAAAAGTTTTTAGGATATACACAAATTCTACCACAGTCAATAATAGCATTAGAACTATCAATATCTTTATCATCAGTATAATCAATATTGTAAAAAAATCTATCTTCTAATATTTCTTTAGCCAAACTATTAAATTTCTCTTCATCAGTTATTTCTAAAAGACCATTAGAACAAAAAACTCCATTTTTACGATCAACAAAACTTCCATTAAGTTCATTTCTTAATAAACTTAAAGGAAACATTCCTTTATAAATATAATTATAGTCAATAGTACTACCCCAAATATCAAAGGACAAAGCATCAAAACCTTTATCCAACTCTGAATATTCCTGTAATTTCTGCAACTTTTTCTCAATTCTCCTATATTCATCCCTTAAACCAAATACTACTTCTCTTATTTTATAATTTTCCATACCATTATTCGCTCTCTTTCTTTTTATTTCTTGTATTTTTGTACTAAAAAACTATAGAAATTTCTTCTTTTGCAAAACAAATTTATCGCTTTCTTCTATAATATCAAAATTACAACTAGTACTTAAGCTTTGATTCATTACTACATTAACATTTTTATCACAATTACTACCATCTATTAACTTTCTATGATAACTAGGAAATGTACTTTTAGTCATTAAAACACCTAACAACCTATTAACATCATTTTCTCTTAAAATACCTTTTTCTTTTTTTAAATTGATTTCATCTTTATCTGCATAATAAGACAAAATTATTGGTTTTTTCATCTTTAAAATATTTTCTAAACAAATATGAATACTTCCAGAATGAATATTTATTTTAACCACTTGATTTCTAAAAGCTAAATCAGTACGCAATATAGAAAACTCAATATTACTACAAAATTCTTCATCTAAAATATCTCTTGCCACCTCATTAAATTTGTCACTATTAATAATTTCTAAAACTTTATCAGAAATAAAATTCCCATTTTCCTTTTCTAAATTAGATCCAAACAAAGTACTTGATATCATTCTGTTAGGACTTTTATTCTTACTTGTATAATCATAATTAATATTTCTATTATTAAGTGAAAAATGTAAATTATCATATTGACTATCAAGCCTTGCATATTTACTTAATTCTTGTAATTTACTTTCCATTCTCTGATATTCACTTCGCAACCCTAAAACAACACTACTTATTTCATAAAAACTTGAATTCATCTTTGCCTCCTTAAATATAATTTTATATGCTAATCAACATATTTATGTTGTTCGCTAGTCCAAGCAGGTGTACAAGGAACAAGGGCTTCAAACTCTCCTTCAAAAGCATAACATTCATTTTTATCAAGTAAAATTACATCACCGCTTTTAAACTTTATCTTTTTTTCCTTACCTTTAACTTCTAAAATACCACTACCAGACATGATGTAAAGTAGTTCTTTACAAGCAGTATTAGTTTGATAACCTGCTTTAGGACTTCTACCATTTATTTTAATAACAGCAACATTAATATCGACATCAGTCATAGGATAATCCATACCAGAATACCCATCTCCACTATAAAACTCTGCCTTTTCTTTACTTACATAAATCATAATAAATATCTCCTTTGTTTTTATTTACCCATATTATATCTTATAAAT
>CAMMTE010000042.1:0-9839 GCA_946499755.1 uncultured Mycoplasmatota bacterium | reverse complement strand
GAAACAAGAGCTAAAGAAGTTAGAAAAGCTGTTGATAAAATGATTACTTATGGTAAGAAGGGAGATCTTGGTAGTCGTCGTAGAGCCCTAGCTTTTCTTCACAATGATAAAGCTGTTGTAAATAAAATATTTAATGAATTAGCTCCACGTTATGCAAGTAGAAATGGTGGATATACACAGATTTTAAAACTTGGTGAACGTCGTGGAGATGGAGCATTACTTGCTATCATTAAATTAGTAGATGAAGAGACTAAAGAAGAGACAAAATAATGTCTCTTTTTTGTTGATAATAAAAGAAAAAGTGTTATAATAAAAAATATCACGAGGAGGAAGTAGTATGCAAGGAAAAAATAAATATGTTAGAAACTTAACAATAGGAGCTGTCACAGGAGGCTTAATAGTAGGAGGAGCAGTTTTTGCTCTCAGCGATAAGAAACCATTTATAAGAGATTATATCAATACTTATGGGGTAACCACAGATACAACTATTAGAACAACAGATGGTTTAACAAGACTAAACCCAACTTCAGATTTTTTTACGTCTAATGAAATAGAAGAAATGAATGAATTAGAAGTAAAAAGCTATACACCATCAAGAGATATTTATGATGTAGATGTATATGGCTTTACAAATGGTAGTTTAACAGATGAAGAAATAACTATAAAACAAAATCAATTTGAGAATGGTAATGCGCTATTGGCAATAAGTAATTTTGATAATACTGATGATTATCAAGTAGAAGCTAGCAAATTACCTGCAAGTTATGAAAATATTCTAGAAGAAATAAGTATTAAAACTGTCAATTATAATAGTGTAATACCAGTAAGAGAAAGCAGAGAAACTAATATAAAAGATACAACTTTTTGGATTTTAATGACAGCAGTAGGGGCTTATATTGGACTTATGTGTGGTAATGCAGTAGATGTAGTATTTTCTAAAAAATTAAAGAAGAAAACAAAATAATGTCATTATTTGCCTATAATTTCCACTTGCTCATCTCTCCATTATGTACTACAATGATTAAAATGGAGAAGAGCTATGGAACATAATATAAAAATGACAATTTTAAAAGAAGCAAAAGAAAGTATTGAAAATGGAGATATAAATAAAGCAGAAGCTTTACTCAAAGGATATCTTGATTTTAATAATGACCCAGAAATATCAAGTACTCTTGCTAACATTTACACACAAAGAGGAAAACTAAAGGAAGCATTAGAGATATTAAAAGGACAAGATTCTAATTACTTTTGTGTGTTTAAATCACTTTCAGAAGTCTATATTAAGTTAGAAAAATATGATAAATTATACAATTTATGGAAGAAAAGTAAAAATAGAAACTTCCAAGATTTAAAGAAAGAAAAAGATTTAAAAAAAGCATCACAATATTTAAAAAGAGTACAAGTATTTCTAAAATTATTTGTAAGTAAAAGAATAGAAATACCTAAAGAGTTAGATTATAAAGAACAGCAATATGTAAAATACGATTATAATAGGGCCTTAGAACATATTGAATTAAGACATACTAGTCCTAATAATAATCCTAATGAAAATACTAGTTCTATATTTTATAGTCATTATGATTTAGAAGAACTATTTTTAGTAGCTACTAGAAATATAGAATTTGAAAAAAGAGAAATAAAACTTAAGTGGGACTTCTCAGATACCTATATATTTTATTTTAAAGATATTGGTAGAAGTGAAACTGGTTTAAGTTTAAACTTTTTTAGGGTGGCAACGATTCCTAATACTAATAAGATAATTACAATGTTTCTTACTTTTAACAGAAAGTCTTCTAGTCTTTGTTATCTTTCAAAACAAGATATGCTTCCAATATGTAATTCTATTGTTCATACTGATAGAATTTACAGAGAAAAGACGTATAGTATTAACAAAAAGTAGTTGCATTAAGCTTTAATATTTTGTATAATAATACTAGATTTTAAATGTGGTTGTAGTAGTAAAAAAGACCTATTTTAATAGAGAGTTTGTGGGTGGTGGAAACAAACATAATAGCTTTTTGAACTTGATAACCTTAAACATTTACGGATAAGTCCGATATAACTTTAAAAGTGCATAGATTTCTATGAAGCAAGATGGTACCACGGGTTTAGCTCGTTCTTGTTAATAGGAATCTATTTTTGTTAGGAGGAGTATTATGTTAGATGAATTGATATTATTTATAATGACTTTCTTACTCATATATATAATCTATGAATTATTCTTAGTAAGAAAAGCTAAGAAAGATAAGAGAAGAAAGAAACCTGTAGAGGTTAATTACCTGATTGGTAAATATAACCTTGATATAAATAAATTAAATTATAAGAGACTCTTAAATATAATCAGTGCTGTTAGTGCTTTTGATATATCACTAGTAGTAACAATAGTCTCATTATTAGATAGTTTTTACTTACAATTATTAATAGGTTTTGTCTTAATAATGCTCTTAATACTTGTAAGTTATGATATAGTAGGAAGAATATACAAGAAGAAAGGATGTTGCAAAAATGGAAAAAATTGAGAAAATCGAAAAAAAATGGCAAGATTATTGGCTAAATAATAAATGTTTTAAAGCTATAACAGGAGAAAAAGATAAAGAACCATACTATATTTTAGTAGAGTTTCCTTATCCATCAGGAGCAGGATTACATGTAGGTCATGTTAGAAGTTATACTGCTCAAGATGTACTTGCAAGAGTAAAACGTATGCAAGGATATAATGTTTTATTCCCTATGGGTTGGGATGCTTTTGGAGCACCTGCTGAACAATATGCTATTAAAAATCATATTCATCCAAAAGATGCTGTTAAAGAAAATATTAAAACCTTTAAAGGACAAATGATGTCTTTAGGTTTCTCATTTGACTGGGATAGAGAATTTTCTACAACTGACCCTGAATACTATAAATGGACACAATGGCAGTTCTTACAATTTTACAAACATGGTATGGCTTATAAAGCTAAGAAAGATGTAAACTGGTGTCCAACATGTAAAAGTGTTTTGTCAAATGAAGATGCTGCAGGTGGTGTCTGTGAAAGATGTGGAAGTAAGGTTGTTCAAAAAGAAAAAGAACAATGGATGTTAAGAATGAGTGATTATGCTGAAGACTTAATAAAGGGTTTAGATGATACTAACTTTGCCGATAGAGTAAAATTAGGACAAATAAACTGGATAGGTAAATCAACAGGAGCTGAGATAGATTTTACTATTGAAGAGACTAATGATAAATTAACTGTCTATACAACTAGATGTGATACTTTGTTTGGTGTAACTTTCATGGTAGTCGCACCAGAACATCCAATTCTAGAAAAATTAAAAGATATCATTACTAATATGGATGAAGTAAGAGAGTATCAAGAGTATGCCAAAAGTAAAAGTGCTTTTGAAAGAACTGAAGTAAACAAAGATAAAACTGGTGTAAAACTAGAAGGTATAACTGTAAAGAATCCTGTAAGTGGTAAAAATGTTGACGTCTATATCTCTGACTATGTCATGATGGGGTATGGAACAGGTGCTATTATGGCTGTCCCTGCTCATGACCAAAGAGACTATGATTTTGCTAAGAAATATAATATTCCAATTATCGAAGTAATCGAAGGAGGAGATATTTCTAAAGAAGCCTATACTGGTGATGGTAAAATGGTTAACTCAGACTTCTTAAATGGTTATACCAATAAAAAAGACTCTATTAAAAGAATGTTAGAGTTCTTAAAAGAACATAACTTAGGTAGAGAAAAAACAAATTATCGCCTACAAGACTGGATTTTCTCAAGACAAAGATTCTGGGGAGAACCAATACCAATGATATATTGTGAAAAATGTGGATGGCAACCAATGGATGAGAAAGACTTACCTTTATTACTTCCAGATGTTGCCGAGTATGAACCAACCGATACAGGAGAGTCACCTCTTGCCAAAATAACAGACTGGGTTAATACAACTTGTCCAAAATGTGGTGGTCCTGCTAAACGTGAGACAGATACAATGCCTAACTGGGCTGGTTCTAGTTGGTATTTCTTAAGATTTATGGATGCTCATAATGATAAAGAATTTGCATCAATGGATGCTATGAAATACTGGAAGAGAGTAGATTGGTATAATGGTGGAATGGAACATACAGCAAGACATTTACTATATGCAAGATTCTGGGTTCAATTCTTATATAATATTGGCCTAGTTCCATCTAAAGAAATGATTTATACAAGAGTAAGTCATGGTATGGTTTTAGGACCTGATAATCAAAAGATGAGTAAGAGTAAAGGTAATGTTATAAATCCAGATGATATTGTAAAAGAATATGGTGCTGATACACTTAGAACTTATGAAATGTTTATGGGTGATTATACTCAAGATGTTCCATGGAGTACAGACTCCCTAAGAGGATGTAAGAGATTCTTAGATAAAGTAGAACGTCTAAAATCTAAAGTTAATGATAAAACTGGCTTTACAGATTCATTAGTGGTTTTACAAAATAAGACAATAAAAGACATAGATTCATCACTTTCTAGGATGAGTTATAACACTTATATATCTTCATTAATGATTTTAACTAATGCCTATGATGATTTAGATAGTATTACTAAAGAAGATTATCATTTATTATTAACACTATTAAATCCGGTCGCTCCACATATTACCGAAGAGTTAAATGAATCTTTAGGATATGAACCATTATGTTATGAAAAATGGCCTACTTATGATGAATCTAAACTTATAGAAACAGAAAAAGAAATAGCAGTCCAAGTAAATGGTAAAGTTCGTGCTACTATCACTATTAATATAAATGATAGCGAAGATGTAGTTAAAGAAAAAGCCTTAGAACAAGACAATGTAAAAAGATTCACTGAAGGTAAAGAAATAGTTAAGGTTATTGTTATTAAAGGTAAAATAGTAAATATCGTTGTAAAATAGTTTTAAACAAGCAAAGTGGAAAAAGATAATTCCCTTTGCTTTTTTCCACAATTTTTGTGGATAAAGTATTTTAAAATAGAGTAGAAAGGCTGTGATATTTCTATGAAAGTAAAAATATTTGACTATGAAGATGAAACTGATTTACAAAAAGCTATGAATGAGTTTTTAGATGATTTAGATGGAGAAGTTGTAGATATTAAGTATGCCATTAGTTCTTTTCCTAGTGGAGAAGAACAGATATATTGTTTTTCTGCTATGATAATTTACTATTAAATCTATTTTATGATATACTATATACAATAACTTATATTTAAGGAGATAGTTATATTATGAAAGAAGAGTTAATTGATGTCTTAAATGAAAATGGCATAAAAACAGGAAAAGTTCTACCACGTAGTGAAGTTCATAAACAAGGTTTATGGCATAGAGCAATTGTTGTAGCCATTATAAATGAAAAGAATGAAATTTTAATTCAACAAAGAAGTGCTAACAAAGAGAAAAATGCTAATATGTGGGATATATCAGTAGCAGGACATCTTTCAGCAGGACAAGACTCTTTACAAGCTGCAAGTAGAGAAATTAGTGAAGAAGTAACTGTCTGTTTAGGTTATAATGTTGAAGTGAAGGATTTTCGATTTATGACTTCGTTTAGAAAACAACAAGTTTTTAAAGAGGATTTTATTGAAAATCAATTTTATGATTTCTTTATATTAAGACAAATAGGTATAAACGAAAATAATATTAGATTTCAAAAAGAAGAAGTACAAGCTATTAAATTTGTAAATATATCTACATTAAATGAAATGAGAGAAAATAATAAATTAGTAGAAAGAGACGAATGTTATGATGCATTAACAGAATATTTATTTAGAATATAAGATTACAAATAATATATTTACGAAAACCCGTACTATGAAAGATACGGGTTTAATGATATACTATATATGAATACATTTATTTGGAATTAGATGCTTTCTTTTATTAATAAAAATAAAAGAAAGGAGCAAGATATATGAATAAACGAGAAAAATCATTTTTCATAATTATCATTATTTTGCTATTCATTATTATCTCTCTTATCTATAGATAATAATAACATCTAATTCCTTTGGGAATTAGATGCCCTTAAAAACTATTTTTATGAAAGCATCTATTCTAATAGATGTATTCATTTTTATTTTATGCCAATTTCTTTGACAAATACATAATACCATATTTCTATATAAATGTCAAAGTATCAGATATGAAAACTATTTAAATATAGTTTTAACACCTAAATACTCTGGAAAATATTTTCTTGCCATATCAGTATATTTAGGATTAATTACTAAATCATACTCCCCAACTAATTCAACAACTTCACCACCAAAGTTCTTTTTATAGTTGTATGAGTTTTTTAATTTATTATTAGAATCAGTAATATCACCAATTTCATATAAATTATAATACTTATAACCATTATCAATTGCATACTTAATCATTTCATAATGAAGAGTATAAGAAGCATCTAACTTATTAAATTCATCTACTATACCACCATTTAATGCTACGACTTCATTACTTGTAGTTATAAACATATAAATACCCATACTAACATCATCACTACATTTAGAAAAGTATTCTTTTAAACTTTCTAATCTTTTAATCTCTTCTTCATCTTCAAGTTCTTTATCAATAAAATATTCCTCTGTCATCTTTGAATTATGATAGTTATTTATTCTAGTTTCCTTCTCTTTATTAACATCTAAAATCATCTTATCAATATTACTAATAACTTCATCTTTCTTAAAATAAACTTCCTTAAACTGAATATTTCCGTCAAAAGTCCGTTTTAAATCCTCATAAAAAGTTCTTGTTGGTACAACAGTATTATACTTTTTAGATTCCTCATTAATAATATCCATAAACTTATCTATATATTTAAAATCAAAATCACGTACTTTAAATCCAAGTCTTTCGTTTCTTCTAACTGTCTGTCTTGCTTTAGGACTAAAATTCTTAAAAACGTTATCAATATTTTTATCTTTTAAATTAATTCTACTAAGCCATTTAGATTGTATCCTATCATTAACTCTGATAAAGTTAGCATGGCATAAATTAACTTCTACAAAGTCATTATTAACGCCACCATCTATTATATTTCCGTCACTATCTCTATCTCTTACTAAAATATAAGGGTCAATTTTTAAAAATACACCATGCTTTTCAACTATAAACTTTTTAACTTCTTCCGTAAACTCCTTTAATAATTCTTCGTTCTTATAATCAATTAAAAAACCACGGGGTGCATAGAAAATTCGCTCACCTTTTTTTCTCTCATAAGAAAGAAGTAAACTTGCTCCCACAATTTTCTCTTTAACAACTCCTCCTACATAATAAGCATGAAATTTATCTCCTTCCATAAATCTCCCCCAAGAACTTGTTTGTTGAAAACTACCTAAGGGGTGATTAAGAGCATAACCATCAAACTCTTTTTTTGTTAATTCTCTAAGTTCCATTAAATCACCTCAATCTTCTTTAATTATACAAGTTACTTTAAAACTTTTCAATAATATGGTATTATATTTAAAGAAATCGGAGGACGTAAAATGGCAAAAACAAAGACAAAGAAAAATAAAGAATTAAAACAAAACTCCTTTTTAAATGGAGCTTTTATCGCAACCCTTGGAATAGTAGGTAGTAAAATACTAGGTATGCTTTATGTAATACCATTTTATGCAATTATAGGAGGACAAGGTGGAGCCTTATATGGTTATGCCTATACAATCTATAATTTATTTCAATCTTTAAGTTGTGCCGGTATTCCTAATGCAATTAGCAAAATAATTAGTGAATATCAAACCCTAGGTTACTATAATGCTAAAGAAAAAGCCTTTAAACTAGGTAGAAGACTTGCTATTATCATGGGCTTTACTATCTTTATCGTTCTTTTCATCTTCGCTCCATCAATTGCCAAAGCTATTCTTGGAGACCTAGAAGGTGGTAATACCTTATCAGATGTAACCATGGTAGTAAGAGTAATCGCTACCGCTATCCTTATTGTACCAACTCTAAGTATTTATAGAGGTTATTTAGAAGGACATAAATTTATAACACCACCATCAATTAGTCAAGTAATAGAACAATTTGCAAGAGTAATAGTAATAGTAGCAGGTAGTTTCCTTGCTATCAATGTTTTTCACTTGTCTTTACAAACAGGAGTAGGTATCGCTGTATTTGGTGCGACCGCTGGTGCCATAGTCGCTTATTTCTACTTGTTAGATAAAGTTAGAAATAACAAAAAGCAATTACACGAGAAAGCTCTTGATGTTGATGAACCTGTAATTAAAACCAAAGAAATATTAATAAAAATATTTTGGTATGCCCTACCTTTTATTATGATTGACGTCTTTAAATCATGTTATGACTTTATCGACATGACAACTATTGTCAAGACTATGGTAAATGATATCGGTTATACAACTGCCCAAGCTGAAAACATTATGAGTGTAATCTCTACTTGGGGTAATAAGATAAATATGATTATTGTTTCTATCTCAACTGGTATCATTGTAAGTTTAATTCCAAACCTTACATCCGCTTCGGTAAAAAAAGATAAAAAAGATATTCATCATAAAATAAATCAAACTTTACAAGTATTACTATTCATATCAGTTCCAATGACATTAGGCCTATCATTCTTAGCAGACCCAGTTTGGGAAGTATTCTATGGTAACAATAGTGAATATGGTGCCATTATAATTAGATACTTTGTCTTTGTCGCTTTAACAATCTCAACTTATACAGCCTTAGTATCAATTGTCCAAGTCTTAAAATATTATAAAGAAGTTTTAATATCTTTAGTAGTAGGAGTAGTAATTAAATTTGTTTTAAATGTTCCTCTTATTAATCTTTTCCATAATTTAGGCTTTGTTCCTGTTTATGGTTCTATAACTGCAACGATATTAGGTTATGCCGTAGGTATAGTTTTATGCTTAATCTTCCTAAGAAGAAAATGTGGTGTAAGTTACATGCCAACAGTAAAACTATTAGGTAAAATAATATTAGCAGATATCGCTATGCTAGCAGTACTTTTCGTATTAAAACTATTCATACCAATATACACCTCATCAAGATTATTAAATATTCCAATTATCGCCATTTATGCCATTGTTGGTATAGTAGTATATTTCTTTGTATCTCATAAATTTAATTTAATAGAAGAAGTATTTGGGAGCACAATAATAAATAAGATAACTAGTAAATTTAGGAGGAATTAAAATGACTTTAAAAGAAATAGATGTAAAGACATTTGAAAGCTATGCAAAAAAGAGTCCCTACAGGACTTTTATGCAAACAGAAGAAGTAGGTAAACTAAGAGAATTAAATGGTTGGACATCTTACTACTTAGGACTATATGATAATGACAAACTAGTTGGAGCGACCCTTCTAGTAGGTAAGAAAAGACACTTTAATAAGTATGAATTTTATGCCCCACGAGGACCTTTAGTAGACTATACTGATGAAAAGACGCTATCAACATTTTTAAAACTACTAACAGATTTCGTCAAAAAACATAATGGTTACGTTCTAAGAATAGACCCTTATGTACCTTACAAAGAACGTAATGGTAAAGGAGAAATAATTAAAGACGGTTATGATAATACAAATATTGTAAATACAATTCTTAAGGCAGGATTTACTAGTGTTCCCTATGATGATAGAGAACAAGTAACCTATATGTATGCTCTAGACACCAAAGATAAAACAGAAGATGAGATAATGAAAAATATGAAACCTCATACTAGAAACTTGATTAGAAAAAATATTAAAAATGGTGTAGAGATAGTAGAGTTAACAAAAGATGACTTAGATGAATTTTATAAAATAATGCAAAGTACAGGTTCAAGAAAACGCTTTGCTATTAGAAATATAAACTATTATCAAATTAT
>CAMMTE010000041.1:0-10077 GCA_946499755.1 uncultured Mycoplasmatota bacterium | reverse complement strand
AATAAAATAATATTGATTATTCCCGCTTATAATGAGGAAGAAAATATCTTAAAAACATATAAGAAAATAGTTGATTATAATAAGAAAAATAAAACTAATTATGATTTAATAGTTATTAATGATGGATCAAAGGATAAAACAGGAGAAATATTAGATAAAGAAAAAATACCTCATATTGACTTAATTCATAATTTAGGAATAGGTGGAGCGGTTCAAACAGGTTATAAGTATGCTTATTATCATAATTATGATATTGCTGTACAATTTGATGGAGATGGACAACATGATATAAATTATGTTAAAAATATAATAGAACCTATCATAAATAATAAAGCAGATTTTGTAATAGGTAGTAGATTTGTTGATAATGTTAGTAGTTTTAAAACTACTATGTCAAGGAGAATGGGTATAAAAATAATATCTTTCTTTATTAAAATCTTTGCCAAGATAAAAGTATATGATACAACTAGTGGTTTTAGAGCTTGTAATAAAGAAATAATAAAATCATTTGCTAAAGAATATCCTTTAGAATATCCTGAACCTATTACAACAGTTGAACTTGCTAAGAAAAAATATCGTATTTTAGAAGTTGGTTCTAATATGTTAGAAAGAGTTGGTGGCAAATCTTCTATTCATACTTGGAAAGATGCTTACTATATGATAAATGTTTGTTTATCCATTATAATCGCTGGTTGTAGGAGGTATAAATAATGAGTAATAATCTAGTTATAACAGTTATTCTCTTTGCCTTTATTTTATTTATCTTTATCTTTGTTTTACTAAGAAAAGGAAGAATACCTGTTAAATATGCTTTAATCTGGTTCTTTGCTATTCTTATCATCCTAATAACATCAATTATTCCTAATCTAATGGAACATCTTGCAAAATTATTAGGATTTGAACTATTATCAAATATGGTATTATGTCTTTTAATCGCTGTTTTAATGATTGTAACGATTGTCTTAACAGTAATGATGGCAGGACAAAAGAAAAAAACTACTCTTTTAATACAAGAGTTATCTATATTAAAATCGGAATATGAAACAGAGGTGAAAAAGAATGATTAAATATATATTAACTGCTGTTTATGTTTTATTTACAACTGGAGGATTAGTCTGTCTAAAATTAGGAGGAGACTTAAGCCTTTCATTAAAAACAGGTATTAATTTTAAGATGGGGTATATTACACTATTAGGATTTATTCTTTATATTGGTAGTTTCTTAATGTGGCAAAAACTACTTACAACTTATGATTTAAGCTATATTGTTCCCATAACTACAGGAATAGTCCAGATAGTTGTCTTAATAGCAAGTTATTTTATCTTTCATGAGACAATAACTATAACTAATTTAGTTGGCATTGTTTTTGTAACTATAGGAATAGTTTTAATATCTATAAAAGGTTAGGAGTGTAGCAGTATGTATGATGTAATTATAGTAGGAGCAGGTTTTGCAGGAAGTGTCTTAGCAGAACGTTTCGCAAATAATAATAAAAAAGTATTAGTAATAGATAAAAGAAATCATATTGGAGGCAATATGTATGAAGAGACTCGTAGTAATGGGGTAAGAGTCCATAAATATGGTCCTCATATTTTTCATACTAACGATAAAGAAGTATTTACCTATTTACAACAATTTACTAGTTTTTACTTTTATGAACATAGAGTTATAGGTTATATTGATGAGAAGTTTGTACCTATTCCCTTTAATTTTAAATCATTAGAATTATTATTTCCTAGTGATAAAGTAAAAGAAATAAAAGAGAAATTATTAAGTAAATATAAAGATCAAAAGAAAGTATCTATTTTAGATTTATTAAATGATGAAGATAAAGTTATTAAGAGTTTTGGAGAATATGTTTATGAAAAAGTATTTGTAAACTATACTGCTAAACAATGGAATGTTCCAATTAGTGAAGTAGATACTTCTGTTATTAATAGAGTACCCGTTCTTTTAGGTTATGATGATAGATATTTCTCTGATACCTATCAAGCGATGCCTAAAAATGGTTTTAATGAAATATTTGAGAATATGTTAGATAATAAAAATATTGATGTTAAGTTAAATACTAATGCTAAAGATTTATTAACAATAGATACAGATAATAAAAAGATATATTATGATAATAAAGAATTTAAAGGAATAGTAATCTATAGTGGGGCAATAGATGAGTTCCTTGATTATAAATATGGACCTCTTCCATATAGGTCTTTAGATTTAGTATTTGAAGATAGATCTGAAAATTATTATCAACCAACTTCTGTTGTTAATTATACTGTAAGTGAAAAATTTACAAGAATAACAGAATTTAAATATTTATCTAACCAAATAGTTAAAGATAATACAACAATATTAAAAGAATATCCTTTAACATATGATTATAAAAATAAAGATCATGTTCCATATTATGCTATCTTTAATGATAAGAATATTTCTTTATATAATAAATATTATAACAGTATTAAAGATATAGATAATTTCTATTTATGCGGTCGGCTTGCTGAATATAAATATTATAATATGGACGCAGTAATTAGAAGAGCTTTAGACTTATATAAAGAAATAGAAGGAGTAAAATAATATGACTAAGAAGAAGTTAAGTATAATAGTACCTTGTTATAAAGTAGAGAAATATTTACCTAGATGTTTAGATTCTTTAGTAAATCAAACTCTTAAAGATATAGAAATTATTTGTATAAATGATGGTTCACCTGATAATTGTCTTAAAATATTAAAAGATTATAAGAAAAAGTATAAAGATAAAATTGTAATTATTGATAAAGAAAATGAAGGTGTTTGGAAGGGTAGAAAAGATGGTATAAAGAAAGCAACAGGAGAATTTATTGGCTTTGTAGATAGTGATGACTATGTCGCTTTAGATTATGCTGAAAAACTTTATAATAAAGCCATTAAAGAAAATGCTGATATTTCTGTTTGTGGTTTTGATAGAATTGATTTAGATACTGGTAAACTTTATTCAAGAGAAATGTGTAAGAGTGAAGATAAAGTTATAGATATAGAAAAAGATCCAGGGGGATTATTAGAACTTAATGGTGCTCCTTGGAATAAAATCTATAAAGCAGAACTTTTGAAAAAACAAGCAGATTTAGAACATCCACCTAAAATATTAGATGATATGATGTTCTTACTACTAATATATCTAAATGCTAAAAAAATAGTATTTGTTAATAAAAGTTTAGTTTATTATATGGTAAGAGAAGGTTCAATTGTAACAACTATTAAAAAAGAGCAAATAGAATCTACTTATAGAGCGATGGTAGAAGTAAGAAGAGTATATGAAGAAAGTGAAAATAGAGTTAATATGTTAAAGATATTAGATGCTATGGCTTTCTTACATTTAGGTGTTTCTTTAATGTTTAGATTATCTTATGATAAGAGTTGTAATTTAAAAGAAGCGATTAAAAATAATAATAGATTCTTAACAGATTACTTTCCTACTTGGAAAAATACTAAATTTATTAAATTAGGTTATGTTATAAAGAATAAACAAAATTTTAAATTATGGATTGTCAAAATAGTTTATAAATTGCATTTATTTAGAGCATTCTTAGTAATATATCGCTTTATGATAGATAAACTAAAAATAGATATTAAGTGGTAATATGGATAAGACAACAATATTAATAAGAAAAATATTAAAAGTACTTCATATAAAGTTAAAACCTAAACACGAGAAACTATTTATTCAAATCTTTAAATTTGCTATCGTTGGTGGTATCGCTACTATAATTGACTTTGTATTCCTTTATTTATTTAGAGAATTTTTACATTTTCCTGTTATTCTTGCTAATACCTTATCATTTTGTATTTCTGTTATCTATAACTATATTGCTAGTGTTAGATGGGTATTTGATGTTAATAAAGAAAAGAATGCTAAAAGACAATTTGTTATCTTTATAGTATTTAGTGTAATAGGACTATTATTAAATGATTTAATTATGTGGTTAAGTGTAGACTTTTTAAATATTTATTATTTACTTGCTAAAATAATTGCAACATTTATTGTAATGATATTTAATTTTGTAACTAGAAAATTATTTTTAGAGTGAAAAGGCTGTGATATAAATGGATAAAATTTCTATAATTGTTCCTTGTTATAATGAAGAAGAATCTATTCCTCTTTTTTATAAGGAGATATCTAAAGTAATAAAAAAGATGAAAAATGTAGATTTTGAATTATTATTTATTAATGATGGATCTAGGGATAATACTTTAAAAGAAATAAAGAAATTAAGTGAAGAGGAGAATTATATAAAATATATTTCTTTTTCACGAAACTTTGGTAAAGAAGGAGCGATGATAGCAGGTCTTGAAAATGCTAGTGGAGATTATGTCGCTATTATGGATGTTGATTTACAAGATCCTCCAAGTAAAATAGAAGAGATGTATAAGATTATTAAAAGTGATGATTCTATAGACTGTGTAGGTTTAAAAACTAATAGTCATGATGATTATGGCTTTATTAGAAGAATATTTACTAATCTTTTTTACAAAATTATTTCTAAAATGTCTAAAGTAGAGATGATTCCAGGGGCTAGAGATTTTAGACTTATGAATAGATTAATGGTTAATGCTATTATATCTTGTAGAGAATATAATAGATATTCTAAAGGTTTATTTGGTTTTGTAGGTTTTAATACTAAATGGTTAACTTATAAAGCTCCAGAGAGAAAAGCTGGTAAATCAACTTGGAATTTCTTTAAACTTTGTACTTATGCTATAGATGGTATCTTAGCTTTTACTACTGCACCATTAACAATCGCTGCTTTCATAGGTATAATTTTCTGTTTATTATCTATAATAGCTATTATTATTATCATAATTAGAACCTTAATTTATGGAGATCCTGTTTCAGGATGGCCATCTTTAGTTTGTATAATGTTTTTCTTGAGTGGTATTCAACTATTTTGTGCAGGAATTAGTGGGGCCTATCTATCTAAAACTTATACAGAAGTAAAGAGAAGACCATTATACATTGTTAAAGAAAATAATTTAGATAAGTAAAATACACACTTATCTTTTTCTTTATTACAATTTATGATAAAATATGTAACGTAAAGGACTGATGTTATGAAACTTTTAGGAGTAATTAGAGATAGTAATTATTTAGAATATTTAGATAATGGCTTAGATGGACTTATCTTACCATTAGAAAAATTTTCTGTTGATTATTTTAAGTATTATAGTATTTCTGATATTAAAAAATATAAAGATGATACTGATAAATTATGCTTTGTTGTTATAAATAAAATGATATTTAATAATGAATTAGAAGATTTACTTAATGTATTAAAAGAACTAGAAAATATAAAAGTAGATGGAGTTTTCTTCTATGATTTAGCAGTCCTCAATCTAGTCAAAAAACATAAGATAAACATTGACTTAATCTATAATGGTACTCATATGGTTACTAATAGTGATACTATTAACTTATATTATGATTTAGGAGTAAAAGGAGCCTATCTATCTAATGAAATAACTAAAGATGAAGTACTTAATATAAGAAGTAAGACTAAAAGTGATTTATTTATTTTATTGCTTGGTAATCCAGTTGTCGCTATGTCTAGAAGAAGTTTACTTACTAGTTATTTTGCAAATAAAAATAAAAGTAAAAGTGATTTAATTACTATTAAAGAACCTAAGAGTGGACAGGAGTTTTTAGTTAAAGAAGATATTAATGGAACAACTTTCTTTTATAATAAGAGACTTAATTTAAGTAATGTTTATAAGGAATTAGTTGATAATAACATTAATTATGGAATTATAGAGCAGGGAGAATTTAGTAGTGATGAGTATAAAGAATTAATTAAAGCTTTTGTTAATTTTAATAAGGAGAAAATAGATGAATTAGCAGGACATAATAGAGGGTTTTTATATAGAGAGACTATTTATAAAGTGAAGTAGGGGTGAGTATTTATGAAACAAATTATTTTTGCAACAACTAATGAGTCTAAAGCAAAGAGATTTAGTAAAGGTTTGAAAGAACTAGGAATAGAAGTATTATCTTTAAAAGATATAGATATGAAATTAGATGTAGAAGAAGATGGAGCTACTGCTATTGAAAATGCTTTAATAAAAGCTAGCGAGTGTTATAGATTAACAAAGAAGCCTTGTATGGGTATGGATGATACACTATATATGGAAGGTGTTCCTGAAGATAGGCAACCTGGTTTATTTGTTAGACGTGTTAATGGTAAGAGTCTAACTGATGAAGAAGCCCTTTTATATTATACGAATTTAGTAAAAAAATATGGAAAAGATGAGAAAATTAATTGTAAATGGGTATATGGTTTAGCAGTTATTAATGATAAGGGTGAAGAAGCGACTTATACTTGGTCTAAAGATGATTTTTATATGGTAAGTACTAGAAGTGATAAAATTAATCCAGGATACCCTTTAAACTCTATATCTAAATATAAAAAACTAGATAAATATTTTACAGATGTTACAGATGAAGATATGAAGTTATTAGAAGTAAATGAAGATGATGTAATAGACTTTATTGCAAGTCATATATAAATAAGAAAGTAGTGATGTTATGAAAAAAATAGAGTTACTAGCACCAGCAGGAGATTTAGAAAGACTTAAAGTAGTCTTATTATATGGCGCTGATGCTGTTTATGTAGGAGGAGAAAAACTAAGTTTAAGAGCAAATGCTACTAATTTTAGTTTAGATGAATTAAAAGAAGGATGTACTTTCGCTCATAACTTGGGTAAAAAAGTATATTTAACCGCTAATATTGTTTTTCATGATAAAGATAGATTAGGTATGGAAGAATACATTAAAGAAGTTATAGAAGCAGGTATTGATGCTTTTATTGTTAGTGATTTATATCTCGCCAAATATATTATAGATAATTATAAATCTGTAGAAGTTCATATATCAACACAAGACTCTATTACTAATAAAGATGCTGCAATGTTTTATAGAGACTTGGGAGCAAGTAGAGTTGTTCTTGCAAGAGAGTTATCTCGTGATGAGATAAAAGAAATATCAAGTATACCTAATTTAGAAACAGAAGTCTTTATTCATGGAGCCATGTGTACTTGTTTTAGTGGTAGATGTGCTTTATCTAATTATGTTACTAATCGTGATGCAAACCGTGGTGGATGTGCTCAAGTATGTCGTTTTGCCTTTGATTATAAAGATAATGATAAATTTACTCTTGCTACAAAAGACTTAAATATGGCTATCTTTATTAAAGACTTAATAGATATTGGTGTTAGTTCCCTAAAAGTAGAAGGAAGAATGCGAAGTCTTTATTACCTTGCTACTGTTATTGGTAGTTATAGATTTTTAATAGATAGTATTTATAATGGCACTTTAACTAATGAGAAACTAAAAGAATATGAGAAACGTCTTGACTCTGTCGCTAATCGTGATACAACAAGTCAATACTTTAATCATCTAGCAGATGTAACTGACCAATATTATACAGGTAGACAAGAAGTATCTAATCAAGAGTATTTAGGACTTATAATAGGTTATGATGAAGAAATGAAGTCTATCATCTTAAAAGAACGTAACTACTTTAAAGTCGGTGATGAAGTAGAGATATTTACACCAACAGGAGAGATTTATCCTTATAAAATAGAGACTATATATAATGAAGATAATGAGAAAATAGATGTGGCAAGACATCCTGAAGAAATTTTAAAATTACCATTTAAGAGAAGACTTATTCCTTATTCTATGATAAGATTAATTAGGAAGAATAAATAATCTTTCAAGATAAGTAATAAGGAGAAGTAGTTATGAGTAGTAAAGAATATTATTATGTTCCAGTTTATGTTATGCTTGCCGAAGATTTTGTTTGTGGAGATGTTGAATTTGAGTTTTTAGATAAAATAATCGTATCTAAAACTAAAACAGGTTATGAAGAGTTAGATGGCTTTAATAACTTTGTTATTTTAAAGTCAGAAAAAGATGATAATAAGAAATTAAATATTATTAATTATGATGAGTGCCTATATTTAAATGAAGATGATATTACTGAAGAGAATAGAGTAGTTATTAATGCTACCTTTAATAATTATATTAAAGATAATTTTAATAATTTTATAAAGATGAGAAGGGGAAATGTGAAAACTAAAAAGTACTATACAGGGAAGAAGTGATTTAATGGGAAGTTTTGAGAAAGCAAAGGAGAACTTTTTAAGGAAAGAAAAAGATTTAAGTCCTTATGCTACTAAAAGTAGTGATGCTGTTAGGTTTAAAGAAGAAAAGGAAGATATTCGTCCTCCATTTTTTCATGATATAGATAGAATAATACATTCTTTATCTTATACAAGATATTTAAATAAAACCCAAGTTTATACACTAAACTCTAATGATCATGTTAGTAGAAGAATTACTCATGTCCAGTTAGTTAGTAAAATTGCAAGAACTATTGGTAGAGCCTTAAACTTAAACGAGGACTTAATAGAAGCGATTGCCTTAGGTCATGATATTGGTCATACTCCTTTAGGACATACAGGGGAAGCGATATTAAATAGATTATCTTTAAAAGAACTAGGAGAGTATTTCGCTCATAATATTCAAGGGGTTAGATACTATATGGATGTTGCAAAAGATGGAGAAGGTCTTAATTTAACACTTCAAACTTTAGATGGTATTATGACTCATAATGGGGAGATGTTAAGTCCTATCTATGAACCTATGACTAAAGATAAAGAGGAATTCTTAAGAGAATATAATGAAAGTTATAAAGACTTAGAGAAATCTAAAACTTATCGTCCTATGACCTTAGAAGGTTGTGTAGTTAGAATTAGTGATATTATTGGTTATATTGGTAGAGACATTGAAGATGCTATTATGATAGATAGATTTAAAAGAAGTGATATACCAGAAAGTATAAGAGATGTATTAGGTGATAATAATAGAGATATTGTTAATACTATTGTCTTAGATATTATTAATGAAAGTATAGATAGACCTTATATTAAGATGAGTGATAAAGTCTATAATGCTCTATTCGCTTTAAAGAAATTTAATAATGAAAATATTTATAAGTATTCTATGACTAAAGAAGAATTAGATTATTATGAAGCTGGTATTAATAAACTATATAATATCTATTTAGATGATATAAAGACAAATAATAAAGAAAGTGATATCTATAAAATATTTTTAAATCATCAAGATAAAAGATATTTAGAATCTACTAATATTAAAAGATGGGTGATAGATTACATCGCTGGTATGACTGATGACTTCTTAATAAGAGAGATTAAAAATCATGAGTAGATTGTTAGAGTGTAGTACTTTAGTTAGTGTTATACTTACTAAAGTAAAGAAAAGTCTTAAGAAAAATACCCCTTTTCTTGCTATCATTAGTTTCAATAACTCTACATATTGTAAATTATTAATAGATAAATGTCTTGGACTTGATATTCATTTTAAACATTATAACTTAGATAATCCTAATACAAGTGATATTATCTCTTTAATAGATGAATTGAATAAAGATGATGAAATAACTGGTATTTTATTAGTAGAACCTCTTCCTAAAAATATAGATAAATATGCATGTTATGATGAGATAAATATAAATAAAGATATAGATGGTGTTAATCCCATTAATCAGTATTATTTATCTATAAATAGACCTAATATAGTTAATTCTACTGTTCTTGCTGTTATAAAGATATTAGAGTCTTATAATATCTCTTTAAGTGGTAAAAATGTCACTATCATTGGAAGAAGTTATAACATCTCTAGACCTCTTGCAAGTTACTTAATAAATAGTGATGCAACAGTTAGTATGTGTCACTCTAAGACTAGAGATTTAGTTAGTTTGTTAAAAAACAGTGATATTGTGATAAGTGTAACAGGTGTTAATAATCTATTCAAAAGTAGTGATTTAAAAGATGGCTGTGTTGTTATAGATGTAGGTTTAGGTGATGTCTTAATAGATAGTGATAATATTAGTTATACACCTAAAACTAAGGGAGTAGGTCCTTTATCTATTGCCTATCTTTTAGAAAATTTAGTCAAAAGTATTTACTAAAGTAAATTAGTATGATAAAGTAAAGATGTATTAAATGAAAGAAATT
>CAMMTE010000040.1:0-10124 GCA_946499755.1 uncultured Mycoplasmatota bacterium | reverse complement strand
TAAAGTAACAGGAGGAAGATTCTGTAGTGATAGTAGTGGTTATAGAGAAGAAACAATGACGGGGCTAAATGTTTTTGCAATTTTTGATAGATTGTTGGCTTCAGCATATGGAAATTTAGCAGGCTTAGATATGCCAGAGGCAAATAATCCAACGTTAATTTGTCCTGCAACAACAGAAAGTTATGGGGGAAGTTATAGATTAAAAGCAGGCCTTATTACTGCAGATGAATTAGTATTGGCAGGTGAGAGCTATTTAGTAGTAGGAGATTGTTATTTAAATCCTGGAAAGAATAGTAGGATTTGGTATTGGAGTATGACACCAATATATTCCGATCAGGCCATGAATTTGATTGAATCAATCTATATGTATAATTATAATGTAGATTGGAATTTTTATCTTCGTCCAGTTATCAATGTTACCACTGAAAATGGGTTTACTAGTGGTGATGGGACTTCTGAAAATCCTTATGTCATAAACTAAATAAAAAGAAGGATGAGCAAATCATTCTTCTATTTCATTTTCTGTAATTCTACCTATTCTAAAACTATACTTATAATCACTATCATTATATTCTTTTAAACTAAATTCTAATCCTTGATATTGAAAGAATTCTGATGTTTCACTTGTTTTATCGCTGGTATTACCAAGTGTTTCAAAAACTTTATCATAAACTAAATCAATACTATCATCATCAAGTTCTCCATTATTAGCTTTTATCATATTATATATAATCTTTTTATTACTGCTATTCTTTTTATTAAAATTAATACTTGTTATAGTCAAATAATTATTATCTATAACAAAATCAACTTCAGTATTATTTATTTTAATAACATTATCTACTATCTCATCACTACTAATATCATCATCACTAATTTCATTATAATTATTAATAAATGTATTGAGATCAATATCTTCAATAGTATCAAGTTCTGTTAAATCAGAAAAATCTTCATTTTTTCTTTTCTCTGCCATTGTTCTATGATCAATAATAGATTTAGTAACTTCTGTAGAAATAAAATAACATAAAATCCCTAAAATAATAGTAACAATTATAAGAATAATTATTTGTTTTCTAGTTAATTTCTTCTTTTCTTTTTTATCTTTTCTTCTTTCCTTTATCTTCTTCACAAATATCACTGCCTTTCTCTTTTAGTATAACAGATATTTACACTATAGTCTTTTATTTTTATATATTTTTTAATAAAAATCTGGTACAATTAAGACGGTGATGATATGAAATATTTAACAATTGGTCATTCATCTTATGATATAACTTTTCAAGTAGATGAATATCCTATAGAAAATACAAAAATGCGCTTAGGAGAACATATTGACTGTGGTGGTGGTCCTGCTAGTAATGCCGCTTATTTATTAGGACTTTGGGGCTGTGATGTCTCTTTTCAAGGTGTTGTAGGTAATGATTATTATGGTGAAAAAATAAAACAAGAATTAGAAAATGCTAATGTATCTACCAAATATTTAGAACTAGTAGATAATTTTGATACTGGTCTTAGTTTTATTATCGCTAATCGTGTTAAAACTACTAGAACCATTCTTACTAGTCAAGATGATAATATTAAAAGATGTAGTATTGATAATGATAATAAATATGATGTTATATTAGTAGATGGTGAAGAAGAAGAGATGAGTAAGAAAATCCTTCTTAATAATAAAGATGCTATTAAAATAATAGATGCTGGTAGTTTTAAGCCAAGTACCGTTAATCTATGCCCTTATGTAGATTATCTTGTCTGTTCTAAAAACTTTGCCTTAGATTATACTAAACTATCTTATGATGGAAGTATAGAATCTATTATAGAAGTTCATAAAAGACTAGAAAATGATTTTCATAATAACATTATTATAACTTTAGAAGATAAGGGTTGTTTTACTAAAATAGATAATTCCTATAAACTTATACCTAGTATTAAAGTAAAGGCTGTTGATACAACAGGTGCAGGAGATATTTTTCATGGAGCTTTTACATATTTTATATCTCATAATTATTCTTTAGAAGAAGCTTGTCGTCTTTCTAATATAACTGGAGCGATATCAACTACAAAAGTAGGAGGAAGATACTCTGTACCTAGTTTAAATATAGTTCTAGAAAGAAGTGGTAATCTTGATATTATCTAGCTATCCAAAAATAGATTTACATGGTATGGATAGAGAATATGCAATTTTTAAAGTAAAAGAATTTATTAATGATTGTTATAAACTAAAACAAGAAAATATTATTATAATTCATGGTATTGGAAAAGGTATTTTAAGAAATGCTATAAATGAGTATTTAAAAAAAGATAAAAGAGTGTTAGAATATAAACTAGATTTTATGAATCCAGGTTGTACACTTGTTTGCTTAAAATTTGACAATCCTTAATAAATGTGGTATAATATGGCCATCTTAAGGAGAAGGGGGATTATAATATGTATACTGAAGAAAATGCAAGAGGTCGTTTTCCATTACGTGATATATTACTAAAAGCTATTATTGTAATTATCTTCTTAATACTTATTATTTTTATAGTTACTAAAGTTACAAATAAAGATAATAGTGTTAGTAAAAACAGTTCAAATTATGATAAAGTCTTTAGTGCTAACTTAGATAAAATGGAAGATGCGGCTTTTAAATATTATGATAAAGATAAATTACCAAAAGAAGTTGGTGACAAAAATGAATTAACATTAAGAGAAATGATTAATCAAAACTTATTAGAAGCTTTTACAGATGGTAATAATGAAGCTTGTGATGTTAATGCAAGTTATATAAGACTTACTAAGAATGATGATGATTATACTTTAAGAGTTAATTTAAAATGTAATGAGAAAGAAGATTATAAATTAACTAGAGTAGGAGAGTATGATTATTGTACAGATACTTTATGTGAAAGAGATAGTAGTAAAGAAAAAGAAAACAATAAAACTGATGATAAAAAAGAAGAAGTAACAGATGAAGTTGATATAACAGATGCTACAACTACAAATAATGGTGGTAGTAGCAATAATAATACAACGACTAATAGTAATCAAAGTGCTGGTTCAATAAATAATAACAATACAAATTCTAATTCTAATGCTAACAATAATACTACAAATAATGTTACTGTAATGTATGAGTATTCTAAGACTAATAATCCTGTTTTCTCAGGATGGAGTAGTTGGTCTAGTTGGAAATACAATACAACAGGTTTAGCAGCAATTAAATGTAATGAAAGTGATGTTAATTGTTTAAGAGAAGTTCAATTATACTCTAGACTAGAAGCAGTTGGAACTGATTCTAATGGTAAGACTGTTTATGGTAGAGTTAAATATTATAGTGAAAGAACAAGAAGTTTAATTAGTAGTGGTGGCACTGATACAAAATGGAGTACTTATAATGATACTGGTCTATTAAATCAAGGATATACTTATACAGGAAGGACAAGATAAGGAGGGAAAGGTTATGAAATATAATTTTGATAAGATTAAAGAAATAATGAGTAAAAATAAAAAATTAAGATTAAAAAAAGAGAAGAAACAAGGATTTTTTACAAAAGTTGTAAATTACTTTAAAGATAAAACTAAGAAGAAAGATAATAATAATAGTAATCAAGATTTTATTGATAAGAAAATATTAGGTATTTATGCTTATTATGTAGGTGAAGGTAAAGATAGAACAAGATCTTATTGTTACATACTAGAAGATGAAGATGGTAATAAAGAATATAAATTTACAGATGATGAGGAATTTGCTAGATCTCTTCTAATTAAATATGTTAGAGATAAAGGATATACAAAAATGGATAAACAAGCACTTTATAATGATCAAAACATCAAAGTAGGAGCAAAAACAGCTCCTAATGCAGGTGCTATGCTTGATAATCTTATTGATGAAGATAGAGCGAATGCTTTTGATGCCTATGAAGAAGCTAAAAAAGAAGCAACTAATGATGAAACAGATGATTATGATACTGATGATGGATTAGATGATGAAGAGATTGAAGAAAATAAGGATAAAAAACCAGAAAAGAAGAAAAAGAAACATCCTATGTTAAAACCAGCATTAATTAGTTTAGCTACTATAGTAGGTCTTAGTAGTATAGGTTTAATTCTATCAAGAGATAAAACTCCTACTAATGGTAAGTCTATGGTTGCAACTACAATTGATGATCCTAATTTAGATGATCTTAAAAATCAAGCTCAAGATAATGCTGATCAAAAACAAGCAGAATTAGAAGCAAAGAAAGCTGCTGAAGAAGCTCAAGCTCAAGCTCAAGCCCAAGCTGCAGCTGCTGCAAGAAATGTTAATTATAATAGCGATTATTCAAGTGGTGGAGGTTCTTCATATATCCCAGCTGCTAATGTTACTCAAACACCAGGTAGTATAAATCAAGGATATGAGAACTTAAATTATCAAGAGCCACAAACTCTTCCTGATCATTCAAATGATAATACTAATACAGGAAATGATAATACTGAAGAAGATAAATACGATAATATAATAACAGGAGAAGAAACTAATACTGATACTGGTGATCAGGATTATAGTCAAGAAATTGATGTTTCAACAAGCTCTGATGGTAGTTTAGCAGAAGGTGATGTTAACTTTAATGATGATATACCAGCTGATGCTATCGAAGATGGTTCTTTAACTACAGAAGTAGAAGAAAATACTAATACTGCAACAGAACCTGCTCCTTTACCAGATCAAAATGCTACTGCAAATGCTGGCAATGGTGATTATGATACTACTGAAGAAGAATTACAACAATCACAAAATACAGGTACTGTTACAGAAGAAGTACCAGTAGAACAAGTTTCTGTTAATGAAGCTGAAACAACTTATGTAGAACCAGCTACTAATATTGAAACAGTAGAAGTTTATCAAGAACCAACAGCAACTTTTCAAGAACCTGCTCCAGCTGCTACAACAGAAACTATGACTAATGAAGCAGCTGCTGAAGCCGCTGTAAATGCTATGGCTTCTGGAGAACTTTCAACAACTGGAGAAGATTTAACTAATCAAGCAACTAATGCTGATGAAGCTGCCAAAACTATGTAAAGCAAATATTTTACTATTTGCTTTTTCTTTGCTATAATTTATATATAGAATAAATTGGTGTCTAGTGGAGGTATTAATATGAAGAATTTAGAACCATTAAAAATAATAGATACAAATAAAGAAGATATAAATAATTTTGTTACTATTACTGATAAAGCTATTATTAGTGAAAGATTAAATGAAAAGATAAAATTAATTGAACAACTTCTTGGTCATATTAAACAATTATTAGTAAGAATAGAAAATGTCCTTGAAAAAGAAAAATTAACTACTATAACTACATCTATTGATAATATTAATAAACAATTATTAACTTTAAAAGACTCTACTAGTGAAAGTAATTTAAAAGACTTAGATACTTTATATATAGATACCTCTAAACTATATGAAAATATTAAGATAGATGCTAATAATATTATTCATAATGCCAATATAGAAGAATATAATAATTTAATAACTAAAGTAAATCAAAAATTAGAAGAACTTAAAAATATAGATATTGCTATAGAAGATGAAAATAATCTAATTACTTTATATAACAATATAAAAAATAATATAAATCCACTAGATAATTTACATAACATTATATTATTAATAGATAATATCTTAATTAAACCTAATCTTAATAAAAGTAAAGGGGATATTATAAATCGTAAATTTCTTCTTTTCGCTAAAATTAATGATCAGATAATAAACTCTTTATTTAAAAATAAAAATAATTTAATTTATGCTTGCTATACTCTAGAAGATAATAGTAAATACTATGCTATTGTAAAAAGTGAAGAAGAAATTAATATTATTGATCAAAGCTTTACTAATTTACCTAATTTAGTTTTAACTAAAGATAATATTATAAATACCTGTAAAATAATTATTAATAATGCTACTATTTATTATAATATTAATGAATATATGCGTTATATTGAGAAAAGTTATAAAACTAAAATGACTGAAGAAATTGATGAAGTAATATTAAAGTATAAAAAAAGATTAACTATTTTAGAACAAAATATTACTAACCAATTAACTTTTATTGACCAAATAGCTTTACTAGTTAACAATAAACCATCTTCTAGTTATCCTAATATTACTTATAATGATGTACCTTTAAATGAATATTTTAAAGACTATAATAAAAACTTAGATAGTAAAACAAAAGAAATAGAACGTTTAATTGTTGAAGTATTACTTAATGATAAAGTTACTAGTACTTTTGAAACTTCTAGTATTTTAAAAACACTTTATGATGAAGATACTATTACAGATTTAATAACAAGTGATTATAGTGATAATAATAGTACTCCTAAAGTTAATACAAATGATAATATTAAAATAGATATACCAAGTACAAAAGTAACTACTAACTATGAAAGAATTACTACTTATTTAAACTCTAGAGTAAAAGAATTAAATCTCTTAATAAATAGTCCTAAAATAAATGTAACTATTACTAAAGAAGATGATAATCTATTTAAAGATATAAACACTGTTTTAGATCTTCACACTGCTATCATTATCTGTGATAAAGTCTATAAAAAAGGACAGGGGATATATGCTCTTTGTGATTATTTAAAAACAGGTAATACTGTAAAATTTACTTCTAAATTTGGTGCTAGAGAATTAGTTAGTAAAATAGATAGATCTAATTATATAAAATTATTATTTGAAAATATTATAAAAAGATATTTAGCTACTAAAGATGATAGTTTAACTAATTTTATTAATACTTTTATTAATAAAGAAATAAATGTAAAAGATATTATAGAATCATTACTTGAAAAAGATGAATTAATAACTTTAGCGGTTGAAAATTTCGATTATGATTATTTAGATAATACTAATGATAAATCTAAAAAGATAAATGAATTATTAAATAATAAAGAAGATTTACTTATGGTAAAACTTAATAATATTTTAGAAAATATTAAAAGAATTGAGAGGGTAGTAGATTAAAATGAATCTTGAATAAAAAAAATTACCTATTCTAAAATCTTCTTATTTCTCTCATCTCTTGCTAAAAATATTTTAGGTACATTTAATTGTATTTATCTATATAAACATGGTTTTTCAGTTGTAGAAGTTGCTATATGGGTATTAATTACTTATATTGGATATATACTTTTTCAACCTGTATTATTAAAGTATAGTCACAAATTTAGTAATAAAGTATTATTATTAATATCAACTATTTTTTTCATATCTGCATACATAGAGTTAATTTTCTATCTTGATAGTTTATTTTCATTAGTACTTAATGCAATTCTTTATACTTGTTATGCTAGTATTTATTGGAATGTAAGACATAATTTAGAATTTATTACTCTCAATGATAAAAAAATAGGACGTAAAGTAGGAATCCTTTTAATAATCTCACAAATATCAGAAATCATCGCTGCAATAATATCTGCTATAATATTAGATAATTTTAGTATTATACCTTTAGTTATTACATCTAGTATTTTAATGATTATATCATTGATAAGTGTCCTACTTATAGAAGAAAAAAGAAAAAAACAAGTAAAGGAATCAATACTTTCATATTTTAAAATAGTTCCTAAAGTAACATTATTTCATCTTTTTTTAAGAGAAGCTTCTACTATAATGTCAGATTTTTTCTCTCTTTATTTGTTTATTTATGTTTCTAATACTTATTCCTTTGCAGGACTTGCTAATTTTTTCTTAGGTTTAGCAAGTATAATATTTACATATTTTTTGTCTAAAAGAATTGATGAAAAAAGAGAAAGTTATTTATTATTATGTACTATTTTAATTTGTTTAATTTATTTGTTTAAAATTAATATTACTACAGAAACAGTACTTATTATTATTTTTATAGAAGGTTTTATTAAACAATTTTTTAATGTTGTTAATAATAACAATTATTATATTCTTGGAACAAAACTTGATAAAAAGACATATATATGTGGAAATGAATTTTTCATAAATATTGCAAGAATATCTATCATTTTAGTAGGGTTGTTCTTAACAGGAAGTCTTCCAAAACTAATGTATTTTTGTATAGGATTACTAGTTTTAAGTGGGTTTGTCCCTTTTAAAATAAAAAAATAATTATAAATTTTTGTTGATATTAAAGGGTTTGAACGTGTTTACGAAAACTCGTACTTGTATCTTTTTAAATTTTATTATATATTTGTATTGGGAATGAAAATTCCTAGTCATCTAACTCTCTTTACCATCTTATTTTGTTTTATAGTCGCCCAAATAAACAAAAAAGAAGAGTTATGATGACTCTTTTTATTTTACCTTAAACTAGATTATTAGTTTTTCTATATATTTTATCACTTTCAAATATAACTTTCTCTTCATCATTTAAAATATCTTCTAATACATCAAAATAAGGTGTAGAACTATCATTACTTAAATAATTAGATAATAGATTAAAAATCTCATTGTTATCTTTAAATAAACTAAATAGACTATTAACATCAGTTGTCCTATCATTTATTACTTCTTCAAAGTTAATCTTATAGATTAAAGATAAATTAGTTAAAGCTTGTTTTATCTTATCATTATTATAACTAGGACAAAGGATTCTTCTGTTTAAAGTAAGTTCATAATGATTTTCTATTTTTGTAGGAATACCTTTAGAAGCAGCATCAAAGTCTATTAAATGTCCTCCATCTTTATCAATTAATTGATTAGTAAGAGCGATATCATTTAATAAATAACCTTTATTATGTAACTCTTTTAACTGTCTAGCACAATCAATTGATGCTTTTAATCTTTCTCTATGCGTAAACATATTTCTATTAATAACATAATCAAAAGTATAAGCATGAGGATAATGATACATAATAAAACCTTGTAATTTATTATCGACTCTATATTCTTCTAGAGGATAACCACTACCTTGAATTTTCTTCTCACAGATTAATTCTCTTATAGTAGATTCTTTTTCTTTAGTTAAATTATTTATTATTTTTATAACTTTCCCATTAGGAAGAGTTCTATGTGTAGCAAGGTAACCAAATTAACCTTCCATATTAGGTAATTTCTTAATAAAACAAGCTTCTCTAAAAGTTATATTCATTAGTATTTCCCTCTTTTAAAGCGATATATAAAATACCACAAAATTAAATAAAAATCAAGTTATACTTTTCTTAAGAGAAATTTTCCTGTATAATAAAGCTTAGAAAGAAAGGGATTATAATGATTAGTAAACCAAAAGGAACAGTTGATTTAACTGATAAAAGAGCAAGAACCTGGAAATATGTAGAAGAAGTAATTGATTCTGTAATGGAAAAATATAACTATAATTATATTAGAACACCTATCTTTGAATCTACTGAATTATTTCATAGAGGAATAGGAAACACTACTGATATAGTTACTAAAGAGACATATGATTTTAAAGATAGAGGAGATAGAAACATTACCTTAAGACCAGAAGGAACTGCAGGAGTAGTTAGAAGTTATATAGAAAATAAAATGTATGGAACTCATAATTTACCTGTTAAAGTTTATTATAATGGAACAATGTATCGTTATGAAAGACCACAGAAGGGAAGATATAGAGAACTAAGTCAATATGGAGTAGAGGTTCTAGGTAGTAGTGATCCTATGATGGATGCAGAAGTTATCTCTCTTGCTTATAACATCAATAAAATGTTAGGATTAACTGATACTGTAGTACATATTAATAGTATAGGAGATAAAGAATCTCGTGATAAATATAGAGAAGCTTTAAAAGACTATTTTAAGCCTCATTTAGACGACTTATGCGATGATTGTAAGGAAAGATTTGATAAGAACCCTTTAAGGATTATAGACTGTAAAGTAGATAGTAATAAAGACTACTTCAAAGATGCTCCTAATATATTAGATTATCTAAATACTGAGAGTAAAGAACACTTTGATAAAGTATGTGAATACCTAGATATTTTAGAAGTTAATTATGAAATAGATCCTAAGATAGTAAGAGGACTTGACTATTATAATCATACTGTATTTGAATTAATGACAGAAAATAATAACCTAGCCTTAGGTGGTGGAGGAAGATATGATAATTTAGTTAGTATGCTAGATGGTCCAGAAACACAATGTGTAGGTTATGCTGTT
>CAMMTE010000039.1:0-10157 GCA_946499755.1 uncultured Mycoplasmatota bacterium | reverse complement strand
AGTGTTTTTTCTACAACATAATAAATTAATTATTTTAATACACTCCAATAACCATTTTTATATGCTCCTTCACGTTTTAAATAACCCTTATCTTTTAACGAACGTATAATTTTATTAATATATACCCTACTATAATTAGTTAATTTCATTAAAGTTTCAATGTTATAACTATTATTACTTTTAATTAATGATAAGATTTTAGTCTCCGCTTCATTTAAATCAGAATATTCATCTATAGATGTAACATCATTTAATAATTCTTTATTAAGTGGTATAGTTACAATAATAGTATGTTCACTTATATAAAAAGCATCTTTTCCATAATTTTTAACAATTAAAGGAATACCATGACCAGTTTGATCAATATAATCTAAATCACAAAATATCTTTAAAAGCTTTTTATTAATAGGTTTGGATACACCAGCAAAAAAGTCTTCCTTTGTTAATGATGAAGGTAATCCCCCATTAGATACAATTTCAATTCTATCATCATAAATATAAACAGCAGGAGGAATTTCTTCAGACCATTTAGTATGAACACAAGCATTAAGCCATGCTTCTCTAAAAGAACTAAAATCAAAATATTTTTCTTCTATTCTTTGTATGCCACCAAGTTTTACTTTAGTTTCATTAATACTTTCCATATATTCCAAAACATTATTAACAGAGAGTAACAAACACTTACCACCATAATCAGTCCTTTTTAACATTACTGATTTATCACATCCCGCAAATGTAACAACTTTAATAGATAAATCATTAGAATCAGCCAATAACTCTGCCATTAAATTATACTTACCATCATCTGTTTTTAAACCTAAATTTTCTTCAAATTTATTATTATTTATTTTAATATCATTAGATATATATAAAGCCTTTAACATTTTAAATGTCAAATCTTGATTAGATGCCACTTTTTTAATTATATAATCAGGTTCACCATCTCTATTTATTAATGCTTTAAGCATCTCTGGAGATAACTGTTTATCTTCATCAAATGACCTACTATAATATTTACCAAAAGCAGAATATGGGACATTATCTCCCTTAGCATATACTTTAATAATTTTTTTATCTCCTATTAATTCTAATGATATATGAGGAATAATTTGAGGTTTTATTCCTTCAGAAATTTTTCTCGAAACATCTCTTAAAGTATTTTCATTTAAATCTTTCTGACCAATAACATCTCCATTATTTTTTACTCCAAAATACACTGTTCCTTCATTATGTTTGTTAAGCATCGCAGATAATGATATAACACCATCAATAAGCTCACTTGTACTTTTTTTAAATTCTATTTTTTCAGATTCAATACCTAAATTCATCTTTCTTTCCTCCAATTTATTGTATAATTTAATATATACTTTACTGTATACTTTATTATATACTTTATTATATACTTTATCAACACTTTGATTAAAATTTAAAAAAAATAATTATTAACAAAGTCAATACTAAACCAAATAAACCTCAAGAATTTAATCTTGAGGCTCGCTATAATTAATAACATTAGAAACAGGTATAATATAATTGTTTTCATCTAACTTAGTCAAAGTATCATAAAAACATATTATTCCTCCAGTACCTATTTCTTTTTTAGTTTTCTCTAACTTACTAAAATTCTTAATCATTTCTTTTTTAGGAATAGCAGTCTTTTTTATCTCTAAAGGATATAACTTATTATTCTTATAAAATATTAAATCTATTTCATTTTTCTCTTTATCACGATAATAATAAAGATTAGGAGTAATTCCCCTAGCATTATAAGCTTTAATTATTTCACTAACAATAAATGTTTCTAAATAATGTCCAGAACTAGAACCAAGTTGTAACTCTCTTGCACTAGTATATCCTGCTAAATAAGCAGCAAGACCTGTATCCATAAATACAATTTTAGGTAAATGAGTTATTCTTTTAAGTTCACTATTCATATAAGGATCAAGTAAATAAACAAGACCAGATGTTACTAAAATACTCATCCACCTAACAGCCGTAGGAACACTAATCAAAGCATCATTAGCAAGAGCCGTATAATTAAGTTGTTCTCCTGTCCTTGAAGCCACACTTACAATAAATTTTCTAAAACTAAGCTCATTACCTATCTCTGTTAGTTCTTTAACATCACGAGAAATATAAGTATCAAGATAACTACTAAAATAAATATCACGAGATAAATCTTTTTCCATATAAAGTGTAGGCATACCACCTTTAAATATTATCTCATATAATTTATTAACATCTATCTTAGGCATAGTTTTATACTCATTTAATTTAGCAGGGTCAAACAATTCCTTCTTTTCATTTTTAACTATCTCAGAATACATAAAACTATTTAAATTAATAATACCAACACGACCAGCCAATGACTCACTAACATTTTTCATCAAATGGAATTGTTGTGAGCCTGTTAACCAGTACATTCCATTTTTATTTTCTTTATCAACATTTATTTTTATATAAGAAAACAAATTAGGAGCATACTGCACTTCATCAATAAGTAAAGGAGCAGGATGTTCTTCTAAAAATAATTTAGGATCACTCTTCGCTTGCTCACGTAAAACTTCATCATCCAAAGTTATATATTCCATATTATCAGGTTTTAAACTAAGTAAAAGTGTTGTTTTACCAACTTGTCTAGGTCCTGTAACTAACAAGACTTTAAACGTTTTATTAATATTTTCAATAATCTCTATCGCTTCTCTAGAATACATAAACATCACTGCCTTTCAACTTAATTATACAGTCAAATGTTACAAAAGTCAATATACTTACAATAAATTAGTCGATATGAGTATGTTAAATTGGTCGCATTAGTCATGTTAAAATAGTCACAACTATCATATTAAATTAGTCAGACTGTTATCTCTTTCTTACCATTATACCAAGCATCAATAATAATAGGAGTAACCACTTCATCTATAACTTTATCAACCCTTCTTGCCCCAAACTTCTCATATTCACTATCTTTAATAATTTTATCCACAACTTTTGGGGATATCTTTATCTTTAATTCCTTCTTTTTAAATCCTTCTATTAAGACATCTAATCTATTTTCCACAATCTTGTGAATAACATCACCATTTATATTATTAAAGTAATAAATCTTCCCTATTCTATTAACAAATTCCACCCCTAAAAACTCTTCTATATCAATATTATTCTTACTTTCTGTAAAACCTATTGAATCACTAGAATACCCTAAATTAGTAGTCATAAAAAGAAACACATTATCAAATCTAACTTTTCTACCACGTGAATCAGTCAATACCCCTTCATCAAGTACTTGCAAAAAAAGTTTCATTACTTCACTACTAGCTTTCTCTATCTCATCTAAAAGTATAACAGAGTGAGGATGCATTCTAATAGTATCTAAAACCGTTAAATGATTATCAAAACCAACATATCCAGGAGGAGAACCAATAATCTTGCTAACTGTATGAGCCTCTTTATATTCACTCATATCAAGTCTAATAAAGTTAGATTCCCCATATAGAAGTTTTGCAAATTCTTTAACTAATAAAGTCTTCCCAACGCCAGTTCTACCACAGAATAAAAAAGATTCTATATGAGGTTTATCCTGAAAACCTAGTCTTACTTTCTTAACTCTTTCTACTAAATCACTAATAATATCATCCTGACCCAGAACTACCTTTTTTAAATCTTTCTCTAAATTATTAATAATTTTTCTACTACTCTTATTAATTTCATAAACAGGTATCTTCGTCTTTAAATATATAACATCTGCTACCATTTCTTTTGTAATCTTCTTAGGTTTTCTTTTAGAGATTATTTTAAGCTCTAATTCATTCTTCTTACTAAATAGTTCTTTTTCCTTCTCTTTATAAATAGAAGCTAGATCAAAATCTTGTTTAATAATAGCTTTTTTCTTATTACTAATGACTTCTCCTAATTCTAAATTAATATTTAAAAGTTCAGTATCATTCTTACTTTCTAAGAGTGATGCTTTCGTACAAACTTCATCTAATATATCAATCGCTTTATCAGGTTGATAATATTCATAAATATATGTATCACTAAGATCAACTATTAAATCTATAATATCATCACTAATACTAACAAAATGATATGCCTCATATAAAGGCTTTAATTTCTTTAATATAGCTTTAGTCTTATCTTTATTAGGCTCTTCTATCATAATAAGTTGAAACCTTCTATTTAAAGCTTTATCTTTCTCAATAAAATTATGATACTCATAAGTAGTAGTAGCACCTATAATTCTAATCTTACCTCTTGCTAAAGCCGGTTTAACAATATTAGAAGCATCTATTGCCCCTTCTGCACCACCTGCACCTACAATAGTATGTATCTCATCTATAAAGATAATAATATCATCGTTCTCTTCAAGTTCTTTTAATATTTTAGAAACTCTTTCTTCAAATTCTCCTCTATACTTAGTACCTGCTACTAAATTAGCCATAGGTAAAGAAATAATTGTTTTCCCTTTAAGTGCTTTAGGAACATTATCATTAACTATTCTCCTCGCTAACTCTTCAACAATAGCAGTCTTACCAACTCCTGCCTCCCCAATCAATAAAGGATTATTCTTACCTCTCCTACAAAGAACTTCAATTAATTCTTTAATCTCATCATCTCTACCAATAACAGGATCTACTTCATTATTAGTTATCTTTTTATTTAGATTAATTCCAAACTCTTCTACTAATAATTTCTTATGAAGAAGCTTCTTACTACCCTTAATATCACTAGAAATAGTATTATATATAAGATCAACATCTATATTAAGACCAATTAAAAGTCTAATAGCAACTCCTTCCCCTTCCTCAAGTATTGCAAGAAATAATTCATTAACACTAACTTCTACTTCTCCTTTTTCTTTACTATTAACAGAAGCCGTTTCTATTACTCTTTTTAAAAGAGGCGTATATAAAAACCATTCATTAGCAGTCTTACCAACTCCAACTATTTTAATTAATTCTTTCTTAAACATCTCATAAGTAATACCATAACTCTCTAACATTTTAGTAATATCTAAATCCTTCAAAGAAAGTATCGCTAAAAACAAATGCTCACTTCCTACATAAGGATGCCTTAAATTATTCATTTCCTTTTTCGCTAATATCAAAGCCTTCTGAGCTTCTTCACTAAATCTTGAAAACATCTAATTCCTCCAATCTAATTATATTTTAAGGATAATTAGCTTTAACAATCAAGAAATAAAAGCCCCAAAAAAGTGACAAAAAAAAGTCCTCCAAAGAGGACCATTATTATTAAATAATTAATAATAAGATTGTAAATGTAATAAACGCTACAACAAGTAAAGCCACTAATAACTTCCAAATATACTTTAACCAACTCCCATATGGAACTTTAGTATAAGCAAGAGTAACCATAAGTGGAATACTTGTAGGAGCAACAAGTGTAACAATACCATATATTGCTTGGAATATTACAGCAACTAATTGATAATTATTAGTATCTGTAACAACACTTACAAAGTATGGTAATACACTATAAAATGCATATAATGGATCTCCATTAAAGATACTAGAAAGTAAAATTACAAGTCCAGTAGTAAAGATATTAAATCCTTTAGTTAATCCTAAAATAAATTTATAGATAACTAATTGATAAGGATCATATGTTGTAAGAACTAAACAAGTATAAATTAATACAACTATTAAAGCAGGTAATAATGCTTTCTTAGCACCTTTTGCAAAGCCATCAAATACTTCATCCCATTTAATTTTATAAACAAATTTAAGGATGATAATAGCAATTAACATTATAGTAATTAAATCTAATAAACTCCAATTGCCAAAAGATTGAACAGCACCAAGTATTTTACCAAATATTGGGAAACTAAATAATTCAAATTCAGTAACTGTAGTAGTAACATTATCAAATAAATCAATACTAAATGCTGTATTCCAAGAAATAAATCCTAAAATAGTAACTAATAGTATTAAATCTAAAATAACTACTAAAGGCCATACTCTTTTCTTATCTTTAGATTTTACAGCTTCAGGAATAAAGTCATCTTTATCTTCACATTTTTTAGTACTTGCCTTTTTACCAAACTTTAATACAAATAAAGATAGTAAAACAATTCCTAAAACTAAAAGTATAACTTTAGCCCAAATTAAATCTGTAATTTCTACTGATAAATATTGTTGTAACACTTGTGTAGTATTATATGAGAATGTAGTTCCCATTAAACCTACAGCCACACTACCTGCTGTTACAGCAGTTGCAGCAAGCTTATTATATCCCATCATAAGAACTAAAGATATAACAAATGGGAATAACATAATCAAAGCTAATTGTAGTCCTGCAAATGAAGTTAAAATAGCAAATAATGCCATGATAACAACAAGACATATTACTTCTTTACCTTTAAACTTCTTAACAAGACTATCAAGCATATTTCTATAAGCTCCAGTTTTATATAAAACTCCATAGAAACCACCAACTACTAGAATAAACAAAGCAACATAACCAAAATATCCTAAAACAGTTGATTGATAAGATAAAAGATCAAATAAACCAACTTGATATCTACCAACTTCAGTATACTCTGTTTGATAAGTAGCACAAGGTAAAATCCAAGTTAATAGAGCAAATAGCAATAATGTAATTCCTACAACTTTAAATGCATTATGCTTCTTCATAATCTTCTCTCCTTCCAACTATAATTATACGAGTAATTTCCTTAGTTTACAAGCTTTTGATGACTTTTTTTGTGAAAGTTTTGTGAATTTTAAAAACAAGAGAAAAAAGCCCTGAATAATTTTCTAGAATTTATATCTATATCTAAATTAGACTCTGGATGCCATTGTACTCCTATAATAAATTTTTTATTTTTAAGTTCAACACCTTCTATTAAACCATCACTACTCCTAGCACTAATTAAATGATCTATCAATGAAGGAACATGATAATTATGCCTAGAATTAACCCAGATTTTTCTTTCGTCTATAATAGAATAAAGCTTACTAAATTCATCTATTATTACTTCATAAACATAATTATTTAAAGGTTCAAAATGATTAATAAAAGTATTATTTTTAATAGTATTATCATAACAAATTCTTTTATCATTACTTAATACTTTACTTAAAGCTTGCATCCCTAAACATATAGCAAGTAAAGGTTTATCCCATTTAATGGCATATTTAATAACTAATTCATCAAACTCATACCAAGTATCACCACCAGGCAAAATAAAGCCATCACAAAGCTTTAAAACACATTCTAAATCACCAATCTCTTCTTCACTATAATTTTTTTTACAAGACAAGTCATATTTATCTAAAGGTAAAATCAACAAAGGAATACCTCCAAACTTAGTAACAACAACTCTAACTTCTTCAACACAAATAATATTAGTATCCCCACTATATAATCTTCCAACTATTCCAATAATAGGTTTTATAATAATCACCTCAAAAAAGAATATGAAAAAAGATAAGAATATTTAACTCTCATCTTAAAACTTTTACATTTTCTTTAATCTTTTCTAAGTCATAATTATATTTATCTTCATCTAAAACAAATGGTAAAAACTCTTCTATATTAGGAATATTATAAAAATCAAAACTAAACATTGCACTAGTAGCATTATTTATCAAATTTACAAAAGTAGTTTTATCAAATAATAAAGGAACTTTAGAAATATCCAAAACAGAGCTAAATTTAAGTTCTCTTTCAATATCTAGATTATAAAATAATCCCAAATAACAAAGTAAAGATTTATATAAATCAACCTTAACACTACCACTAAAAGTATTACCATCACTATTACCAAGTCTATACTTAGGAGAATAACTAGAACCTCCAAAATAATCTATTTCATCAAAATCAATTAAATGTCCACCACTTTTATCAATTAAAAGGTTATCACTATGTATATCATTAAAACACATATTATAACTATGTAATGTAGTTAACTGTTTATCTATATCAAGACAAGCTTTACTCTTTTCTCTAATAGAAAAGCATTTTCCGTTAGAAAAAGGAACTGCATCTTTAAACTCTTTAGTTACAATTCCTTGATATAGATTATTAATAAATAATTTATCAAGAAGTTCACCACTACCTTCAATATGGGGAAAAAACAATAAATAATCAAATTTACTCTTTACCAAAGGATCAGAATAAACATATTTTTTTAATAAAAATTCATCTTTCCTTCTTAACTCTGCAGTTCTACTAACACAAGCTAAATCTAAATTATAATATTCTTCTTTAGTCAAATTCATATTACTACCTACCAAATATTATTTATCAAGAGGTTTCATTGTAGGGAATAATATTACATCACGAATACTTTCTTGTTCTGTAAAGAACATTACAAGTCTATCTATTCCATATCCTACCCCACCAGCAGGAGGCATACCATATTCTAAAGCTTCAATAAAGTCCATATCTATATCATTCGCTTCATCATTACCTAAATCTTTTTCTCTTAATTGTTCAAGGAATCTATCTAATTGATCATCAGGATCATTTAACTCTGTATAAGCATTAGCAAATTCTCTTCCTGCAATAAATAACTCAAAACGATCTACAAATCTAGGATCATCTTTATTTTTCTTAGTAAGTGGAGAAATTTCTACTGGATGACCATATAAGAAAGTTGGTTGAATCAATGTTTCTTCTACATATTTTTCAAAGAATAAATTAATTATATGACCAACAGTACGTTCATGTTCTTGAACCTCAATATTATGTTCATGAGCAAGCTCTAAAGCTTCATCCACACTCATTTCTTTTTTAAAGTCAATACCAGTCTTCTCTTTTATAGCATCAACCATACTAATTCTTTTCCATGGACCTTTTAGACTAATATCATAATCATACCAATGATAATCCATTTTTCCTATTACATTATTAGCAATATTAACAAACATCTTTTCTGTTAAATCCATCATACCCTCTAAATCAGAATAAGCTTGATAAAGTTCCATAAGAGTAAACTCTGGATTATGTTTTTGATCCATTCCTTCATTTCTGAAGACACGACCTATTTCATAAACAGATTCCATTCCCCCAACTAAAAGTCTTTTTAATGGTAATTCTAAGGCTATTCTAAGGTACATATCAAGATCTTGACTATTATGATGAGTAACAAAAGGACGAGCTGAAGCACCGGTTAATAATGTTGATAAAACAGGTGTTTCTACTTCTACAAACCCTTTATTATCTAAAAAGTTTTGAATAGAACGAATAATCTTTGGCCTTAAAAAGGCAACACGTCTTGAATCATCGTTCATCATTAAATCAACATAACGTCTTCTATATCTTTCTTCTATATCAGTAAGTCCATGAAACTTTTCTGGAAGTGGTCTTAATGCCTTAACTAAAGGAGTATACTCTAAACATTTAATAGTAACTTCTCCAGTCTTAGTTTTCATAACTTTACCATAAACACCAACAATATCTCCAATATCAGCACTTTTAAATAATGTATAGATATCTTCTCCTACATCATTAATTGATATATATACTTGAATAGAACCACTCTTATCTTTAATAGAGAAAAATGAAGCTTTACCCATCTTTCTAATAAACATAATTCTACCTGCTACTTTAACAGTATCAGTCATATTTTCAAATGCATCATGATCAACAGTTTCATACTTTTCTTTTATATCTTTAGCATAATCACTTCTATCATATCTACTTCCAAATGGATCATAACCTAATTCTCTTAGCTTAACAGCTTTATCTCTTCTAACTAACTCCTGTTCTGTTAATTTTCGCTCGTGCATAAAACATCCTCCTTCACTGTATCTGCAACTACAACTTCAGTCTTACAAACTTTATCATGTAATCCCTGTGCATTTTTAGTAAATGCAATCATTATTAAACTAATAATAAGTACTAAATACTGAATACTACTAACAACACTACTAGTACTTAAATATAAACTCTTACTTAAGAATAATACTAAGATAATATTTATAATATTAACTAAAATACTATTATTAATCATACTTCTAACTAGTAAGTCATTCATAGTTAGTTCTTTATCATTAGTTTTCTTTATTTTAATTTTCATTAACTTCTTACCAAAAGTCTGTCCATTATTATAACACGGATAAACAACATAGTAAAGTAGACTTATAACAACCGCTACTATTGAAACAATAACTGTTTGTCTAGAAATATCA
>CAMMTE010000038.1:0-10161 GCA_946499755.1 uncultured Mycoplasmatota bacterium | reverse complement strand
CTTTCTAAATAATCAACATCAGATATATATGGAGAATAAAATTCACTACCACGTTCTTTTCCATATTCAAATACCTGTTCAATAGTCATTTCTTCTGTATCTATCTTATACATAACCCCACGAGAATAACTGTCTTCTGCAGGAACATACTCATCTTCCTTTTTAGATTTATTATTACCATTATCAAAGATAAACACATAACCTTCAGGAGTAATCATCGCAGCATGTTGACTCCATTGCCACTCAAAATCATCTCCAACAGGCGTAAAGAAATACTTCTGATATTCTTCGCTCCAGTTAGTAGAATCTCCTATTATCCAGTTTAAATCACCACTATCATAATCTATATTAATAACAGCATCTTGATGTCTACCAGATAAAGTTATAGAATTAGTCTCTTCATCATACCAAACAGAATTATTATGGAACCAATCATACTCTATCCAGTTTTCACTCTTACCATCTTCCATATTTAAAACATCTTTTAAATCAAAAGTCTTAACAACTTCACCAGTTTCTCTATCAAGTTCTACAATATAATCTTCTACAGTACCATCTCCACTAGTAAAATCATCACTAGCGACTAATAAATTACCATTAGGCATCTCATAATAATCGTGATGATAACCACCAGGTAAACTATACTCTTTATATATCTTACCCAACATATCCATCTCATATAAACCTGTCATATAATAAGGACTATTAACTAATCTTTCTGTACTTAACATCATATGTCCATTATCAAGTCTATTAACCTCCCAAATAGAATTAATAGTTAAATACCATCTTACATCGCCATTTACATCATATGCACATGTATAACCACCACTAGATGGTGTAAAGAAATATAAATCATTACTTAACTCATCTTTATTAGCATCAACAGAAGTAGGTAAAATGAAATCATCTGGTAAAGCCTCAGTAGCAATTGTAAATTCTTTACTTACATCACCATATTCTATAACTACAGTATTATCTCTATCAGGATAAAGTCCATATATAGGTAAATAATGTTCAGTTCCTTCATCAAAAGTATATTCATAAGTACTAAGTTCATCATCACCTTCAATAGTAACTTTAGGACTAACAGATTCCTCAGTCTTAAAGATAATTAAAGCAGTTAATGGTGAAATATCATAAGGATTAACAATTACATCAGCATTATCAATATCCTTAAGTTTCGTAGGAAAATCATCCTCTAATTTACTTTCCTTATCTATTAAACTACTAACAAGTTCTACCTCTTTAGTATTAGTAGTTAAATCATTAAAAACAAGAAAAGTTCCGAAAGTAAATACTAAAATAACAATTAAAACTATAATAACAATTTTTCTTTTCACAATATCCCTCCACAATCTCATTTTACTTTATAAAACTATTATAAGTAAATAAAATATCAGTTGAAAAAACTCAACTATTAGTTGAGTCAAAACAATCATCATCAAAACTTAAAGGAACTAAATAAGTAACAGTCTTATCATCAAGACTAATAGCATTAATCTCTAACACTAACTGATTTTCTTTAAATAACTTACAACTACTAGCATAGTCATCTACTGTAAAATCTATATTATTAAGTAAATCTTTAAGAGTCTCTACATCACTATTATCACTTTTACAACTACTAATCTTAGTTTTCTCATTACCATTAACATCATAAAGATTACAACTTAAACTCTTATATTCTGTATCATCCTCACTATTATTATAGTTAATATTAGATATATAAATTGAAGACTTATCAGGAGAAAAAGCAAGAACACCACTAACATCAAAATCATTAGAATCTGCATCTAATACTTTAAACTCATAAGATTCTTTATATACGACAAAAAACACCAATATTCCTATAAGACAAATACCTAAAACTGTTATCGGAATTAATATTTTTTTATTTAATTTCTTCTTATCTTTAACAGTCCCCTCTAACAACTCATCTATATTAACTTCGAATAACTCACTAATAGTTTTAAGAATAGCAATATCGGGAATACTTTTACCATTCTCCCATTTACTAACCGCTTGATAAGTAACCCCTAACTTCTTAGCAAGTTCATCTTGTGTTAAGTTATTATCTTTCCTAAGTTTCTTAATAAATTTACCAATCTTCTCTTGATCCATTAGTATTAACAACCTCCTAACTTCTGATAACCATACCATCTAAATTACATATATAAGCATTAGGTAATAGGTCTTTTATTACTTTTAAAACATTATCATCTTTTTCATATTTTCTTCCCACAAGTATTCCTTCTATAAAGCAACTAGGTATTCCAAAGATAATAGCACTTTCTCTATCAGTAAAGAAATCATCTTTATTTTTTCTTTGCTTTAGAAATTTATCATAATAATCGGGATTAATAAATTCTTTTACATCCTCATCATTAATAATACTAAGATTTAAAATATCTCCCTTAAGTAATTTTTTTATATAATTATTATTACCATTAAAAATAATACCTATCTGCACTTTATCTTGAACTAAACTAGGCATAAATCTTGCTTCCTTAGTCTGTTCCATAAACCATCTAAAACAAGTACTAGTATCAATAGTATCAATAATTTTATCCATCTCATCATATGGAATAACAGCAGTTGTAATAACAGTACCTTCTGAATTTTTATACTCAATAGTACCACCACTATAAAAGTTAATATAATCTTTTAAATAATAATCTTTCTTTAAATTCCATACACAAACAGAACCAATATATTTTGATAATCTACCATCAACAAACATACTAGAAATAAGACCATTTTTGACTATTTCATTAAGCCCTTCTATATTTTTATATGTACCATGAAGTAAAGTACCTTTAGAAAGAAACACTTTATCACCTACTTTGTAAGAGGAAGCAAGAGGAGTATAATTTTCAAGTGCTTCATAATATCTTTTTATCTGTTTAATAACAATATCTCTAGAATTTGGATTATTTATTTTTTCTTTAGCAATCTCAATATACTTTTCTTTATCCATATACACACCTTCTCTAAAAAACTTTCTCAATATCAACTAACTTCTTATTATCAAACTCTAATTTAAAAGTAGTACAGTTAAAAATATTATCATAAAGTATAATTTTATCATTAAATAAGATACGTTTATTTTTCAAATCAACATTACACCACTCTTTTAAAGTCCATAGAATAGCACTACCATGCGAAACAATAACAATTCTTTTATCTTTATATTTATCTATTACATCCATCAAAGCCTTATATACTCTTTCTCTTACTTCCTTTTGACTCTCTCCATCCCCTATTTTATAATTCTCATCATCATTTTGTCTTAACTCAAAACCACTAGGTAATTCATCCCAAGAATTAACTCCAAACTTTCTTTCTCCAAAAGCAGAATTAACTATTAAGTTCACATTATTAACATTTGATATGTATTTAGCAGTTGACATCGTTCTTACATAATTACTAGAAATAACAACATCTATATTTTGAAGTTCCTCCTCTTTACTTATATTAGATGCTAACTCTTCTCCTTCAATAGATAAAGGCATTTTCTCATTCTGTAACTGTAAGCTATCATTATTATAATCATTATTTATATTTTTTAATGCTACAGAGTGTCTCATTAAATAAATAGTCGTCATTAAACATCACTACTTTCTTTCTCTCTTACTATTATAACACACTATTCACAACCATTAAAACTAACTTTTTCTTGCTTTTTTGCAACTTTCATGATATAATATAGCCAACTTAAGAGGGGGAGAAGTTTTATGAGAACAATAGAAGAAATATTAAAAGAAATTAATATGTATGAGTTGAATGAAAGTAACTTAACAGAACTAATTGATATGTATATTACTAAATATGCAGAAAGAAGAGCAAACTTTGATATAAAAGCTATACCATTTTTATGCAAATCTATTATAGAAGACTTAGAACAAGAAAGTACTAAACCACACCTTGAAGAAAAATTAAATTGCAGATTCTGGTTTGGAGAAATGGACCCTGCTTACAAAGATATGACCATTACAAATAATAATCTACCTTTTATGGCTTTAGGAACAAGAGATTATCGTTTTACTAATAAATTTAATACAAGTTGGGAATACTATTATCACTATACGTCTTATAAAAATTATAATGATATGCAACTTATGATTAAAACTAAAGAAAATTTATATTATTTAACAGATAATTGTCTTTTCAAATTTAACAAAGATACTGAAGATATATATACTTACTACACTTTTAAAGAAAATGGAGAAATCAAAGAAAAAGTATTTGTAGATAAAATTAAAGGAATTATGCAAACAGATAATGCCACATATAGTATTACAAAAAAAGACGAACTTATTAATAGACGTATAAAACCTGGTACAGTATCTACTGAAGAAGAATTACTTAATTTACTTTATGAGCCAAAACTTATTTCTAAAGTGCCTAAAAGAAAAAGCATAATAGAATCCTTAAAAGAATTATTCAATGAAGATACTGACAAACAAGTTGCTAAAAATCTTGATATTAAGCCTAAAGCCTTAGAACCAGTAATGTACACTTTAACTGATAAAGGTAGAGTAAGAAGTAAGAATGAAGATAGTGTTATAGCAATATCCCATCCAGAAGATGAATCTATTAAACTCCTAGCAGTTGCAGATGGTATGGGAGGATATAGCAATGGAGAATATGCTTCTTCTTATACAATAGAAAGATTAAAAGAATGGTTTAATAATAGAAAGGCATTCGAATTTAATAACCTTAATTATTTAAATACAAACTTACAAGAATTAATACAAGACATTAATATTTCTTTGCATAAAGAAAGTAGAAAAAGATTAAACGAAATGGGAACTACTTTAACTTGTGCTATAGTAACTCATAATAAAACATTAATCTTAAATATAGGTGATTCAAGATGTTATCTTATGAAAGATACTAATCTAAAACAAATTACTGATGATGATTCAACAGTTTATGAACAATATGAAGCAGGAAGACTAACCAAAGATGATTTAAGATTTCATCCACGTAATAATATAGTTACACAGGGTTTAGGTATCTCTAACATCTCACCTAGAACTAAAATTATTGATAATGACTCATATGATAAATTATTACTATTTACAGATGGTGTAACTGACTGTTTATCAGATGATAAAATTAAATTAATCGCTAACACATATAAAAAAGAAGAAATACTTGAAAAAATAATTGATGAAGCAGTTAATGTAGAACAAGCAATTCCAAAAGATCTTAGCATACCATATAATTTTAGAGCACAACCTACTCCAGGAAAAGATAATGCTACAGGAGCAATATTAATAAAGAGATAAATGAAAACTCATCTATCTCTTTTTATTTAACTTCTAACTCTATCGGACAGTGATCACTTCCAAACACATCACTGTCAATTTTCATATCCTTTACATTATTTATAAATCTATTTGACACTAGAAAATAGTCAATTCTCCAACCTATATTTTTCTCTCTTGCTCTACCCATATAACTCCACCAAGTATAAGAACCAACTTTATCTTTATATAGATAACGGTAAACATCAGTAAAGCCTCCATCTAATAGTCTTGTAAAAGCATCACGTTCTTCAATAGTAAAACCAGCATTACCAACATTACCTTTAGGATTAGCAAGGTCTATTTCTTTATGAGCAACATTAAAGTCTCCACAAACAATAACAGGTTTCTTCTTATCAAGACTCTGTAAATATTTAAGGAAGTATTTTTCCCAAGTCATTCGATAATCAAGTCTTGACAAGTCTCTCTTTACATTAGGAACATATACGCAAACTAAGAAAAAGTCATCATATTCAAGTGTTATAACTCTCCCTTCATGGTCATGAATATCAACATCAATTCCATATGCCACGTCAAGGGGTTTAACTCTAGAATAAACAGCCACCCCAGAATAACCTTTCTTATCGGCTGTATTTAAATAAAAGTTATACCCTTCCGGTCTAAATGGAATCTCACTTTCAATTGCTTTTACTTCCTGTAGGCAATAAACATCAGCATTAGACTCTTTAAAGAAGTCTTCAAAGCCTTTCTTTAAACACGCTCTAAAACCTGCTACATTAAAAGATACTATCTTCATAAGACACCTACTTACTATTCAATGCTTGTAAAGCAGTTATAGCAACAACCCCTACTATATCATTAGCATTACATCCACGTGACAAATCATTAACAGGTTTAGCAAGGCCTTGGGTAACAGGTCCATATGCTTTAGCATGTGCAAGACGCTCTGTAATTTTATAACCAATGTTTCCTGCATCTAAATCTGGAAATATCAAGACATTGGCCTTACCTGCTACTTTACTATTAGGAGCTTTACTTTTAGCAACCTCTGGAACAACAGCAGCATCAAATTGTAACTCTCCATCTAAATTAATATCAGGATATTCTTTCTTAGCCATCTCAACTGCCTTTACTACTTTATCAACATCAGCACATTTAGAAGAACCAAAAGTAGAATGAGATAGAAAGGCAACTACAGGCTCCTCTTCTACCAATAACTTAAATGTTTTAGCACTCTCTTTTCCAATCTCTACCAACTCTTCACTACTAGGATTTTGAATCATTCCACAATCAGAATAAACAAACACACCATTAGAACCATATTCACAATTAGGAACAACCATTAAAAAGAAAGCAGAAGCAACTTTTGTATCTTTACTAGTCTTAATTATTTGTAAAGCTGGTCTTAATGTATCAGCACTACTGTGACATGCGCCAGATACAACCCCATCAGCATAACCATCTTTAACTAACATATTAGCAAAATAAACATAATCATTTAAAATAGTATTCTTAGCAGCATCTAAACTAATACCTTTATGTTTTCTAAGTTCATAATAATCATTAATTAACTTTTCACTATCACTAAAAGTATCTGGATTAATAATAGTAACACCATTAATATCAATATTATTATCTTTAGCAAGTCTTTCTATCTCACTTTCATTACCTACTAAAATAATATCAGCGAAAGCTTCTTTCTTAATAGTAGAAGCAGCCTCTAAAACTCTAACATCATTAGATTCAGGTAAAACTATTTTCTTAAAATCATCTTTAACTCTTTCTTTTATTCTATCAATAAATTCCATCAAATCATCTCCATTAACATTTTATCAAAGCAAAAGATTTAAGTCTATATCAAATACAATTTATTACAAAAGAAAAATAGGGCCCCACAGAATCCCATGGCTCCCTTGCAAAAATGATTTAACATTTTTTTCTTGCATATTTAATATATCATATGTTACAATCTATGTCAAACTTTTTTTCCGTATTTTTGTAACATTTTTTTACAATTTTATCAAAAAAAGAATATACCGATTTTAATAATTCATTATTACTATAATACTCTTTATGATAAATTATTCTATCATAAAATAATTCATTAATTTCTTTTTTAACAACTTCTTTAATGTCATCACTAGTTACTATTTTATTAAACATATAAAGAGTATAAGTAATTTGTCTAATTCTAGAATTACTCATTTTTTTAGTTCGCATTTCTTTAACAATACCACATCGCTTTAAATAATTTACAACTTTAAAAGGAACTGGATACTTATTATCCTTACTAACCAAGTCATTTAAAATACAAGAATTATGGGCCACCGCATTTCTTAGTTTAACAATATCTCTTAGTATATAAATATCTTTACTTTCTTCTCTTAATTCATATTCTTTAGTATAAAAGTCATAGAAACTAACCAATTCTCCAAAAGTAATAATTTCAAGAAATTCCCATATAGGAATATTTTCAAGTTTCTTATCTTTATCAATATCATATTTATAAAATATCTTTTGATAATATTCACTTCCAACTTTTTTAAAAATACTATTATGAAGTTTTTTAGGTGACTTATTATCATTAAAATCTTTATTTAAATACAAATTAACTATTCTATAGCCATCTTCTTCATTTATATTTTCAAAAGTATTTAATATTTTCATTTTTAAATAATGCTCTATATCTATAATCATTCTAAATAAAACTAATCTAACTCTATAATCTATAATAGATAAATCTTTTAGATATGCAAAATCTAAATCTTGATATTTTCCCTCAAATTTACCTGCAGGTGAAGGATATTTTAAAAAATTATGTTTATATGATGTTAAATTATAATAATTATTATTGCTTTTCAAATACTTAAGAGCATCGTTTTCACTAATATAATTAAACTTTATATTCTTATTTTTTAAATAAGAAATCATTTCATCAACAAATAACATAGGTTTTAACCGACTTTTATCTTCTAATTCAACCATTTAATCACCCCGCTTAAAAATAAAAAAGGACGTATTAAAAAACACGCCCACTAAAACTTCATTACAACTATAATATATCACACTTGAACTTTATAAATCAATAAATTCTATTTAATTTTCTTTATTTATTTTATGCTCGATACGTTTTACTAACTGCATACTAGCTTCTACTTCATCAACACTACGATTAGTAAATTCTGCTATTTCACTAACATTAGCATCAGATGAAAGATTATACCTACTTGCATGAATAACTTTACTAATAGTTATCAAAGCTTCATTCATATCATCTTCATCATGAATTACATCTCTAATACTATCACCAACAATTTCAATTATTTTCTTAGGTTCTTCTGCTAATTTAACATTATCTTTAACCTCGTTAACCAAACCTAATGGATACATCTTATGAACCATCTCTTCAATTTTCAAGGATACTGGCATATTTACCTTTGCGCATAAACAAAAACCAGAATCAAAATCTAAAGTTATTCCAAACTCTGCTAATATAGACATCATAGTTTGTACTTTAACATTAATATCTTTACTACTAAAATCAGGATTTTCTTTATAAAATAACTTATATATTTCTATCAATTCCTTATCTTCATCAAATAAAGTAACAGATTTAGCATTCGAAATCATCTTAATATGTTCCATAATACTTTTTATCTCTTTAGTAAAATCCTGAACTTTTGAATATTCAAGAATATCCTCATCACTATAATATTCTATATCTATACCAGAATCAGAATCATATTTTAAAGTGTATTTATCATTTTCAAATTTAGTAGCACCTTTTTTACTCATTTCAAAATAAAATAATTTAGTATAATCATACTTAACAATCTCTTTACATTTTTCATCCTCATAGGAAATAACTAACAATTTCTCTTGACAATCACTTAATATCGTTCTTAAAGCAGTTACATTCTCTAACATATTATTACATTTATGACTTTTTAGATAATTTCTTATCATACAGTTAATTTCATTTCCATTAATATCATTTTTTAAAGGAATATACTCACCTCTAAACTCTACAACACCATTCTCCAAGTTACGAACTTCTCTAAATTCCATTTTCTTCATTAGAACCTCCTCTACACAAGTTCATTATATAATAAAAAATAACTATCAACAACAATATTTCAAAAAAATAGGGCTCTATCAATAGATATTACCCTTGCAAAAATGATTTAACATTTTTTCTTTCTATAATAAACAACACTTCCTACAAACAACACTAAGCCAACACAAGATAGGGCTAATCCTTCTTTAAATAAAGGAGAAGTATAAACAATTCTAATATTATGACTACCTTTATTAATATCAAAACCAATAAAACTCTTGTTAACAACTTCATAAGGAGTCTTTTCACCATCTACAAAGACTTCAAAACCTTTATCATAAGGAATAGATAGTTTAAAGTAACCATCATTCTTAACATCGATATTACCTTCTATAACATCACCTTTAGTCTTATCTCTATCAATAACAAAAGGAGATATTTCATCATTAATAGACACTAAATCATTATAATTATAGATAGCAAAAGAAAGATTAGATAATTTAAATTTACCTTCACTAAAAGTAATCTCTAAAGTATCTTTACCACTCAAAGAATATTCAAAGTTATAATTATTATTATGATATTTCCATTTTCTACAACTAAGTTTATTACTAACTCCATTAATAGTAATATAAGAGTCACCCACACTGCATTTACTATTATAAAGCATCTTAAACTTTAAAAGTAAAATATCACTATCACTAATATTATTTAATTTAATAACTAGTTTATTATCTTTAGAAGCTTTAATAAAATATTTACCATTATCCTCTTCTATCTTTAAGTTCTTACTTTCTAAAACATCATAACTAGAAACATAATCTTTAA
>CAMMTE010000037.1:0-10192 GCA_946499755.1 uncultured Mycoplasmatota bacterium | reverse complement strand
CACCTGGTACAGTAAGTGATAAAGTAGGTAATACGACTGTTTGTCCTAATAATCAGACTGTAAAGATAGATAGAACTCCTCCTACTTTGACTTGGTCTTGTACTAAAAATCCACCTGAAAATACTCAAGCACGAACTTTAATAAGTGCTCATATTACAGATAATTTAAGTGGTTATAATTGTTTTGGTGTAACATGGTCTTCTGGAGCATCTACTATATGTAGAGGAGGGCTTCAATCTGGAACAGAGAATTTTTATATGCCTCAAGCAGTTGGTTCTGTTAGTTTTTCAAGCTTATGTGATGCAGCTGGGAACTGTGCTAATATGCCGCTTAGTTATAGTTGTTAAAAGATTAATATACATTAGTCTTTTTTTCTTTTATGTGCTATAATAAATTAAGTTTGGAGGTGAACTTTTATGTTTGTAGATGAAGTAACACTTAAAGTAAAAGCAGGTGCTGGTGGTGATGGTTGTACTGCTTTTAGGCGAGAAAAATATATACCTATGGGAGGCCCTTATGGAGGTAATGGGGGACATGGTGCTGATATTATTTTTAAAGTAGATGAAGGACTACATACTTTACTTGATTTACGGTATCAAAAAGAAATAAAAGCTAATAAAGGCGAAAATGGTAAAGGTAAAAATCAACATGGTAAGGGAGCTGAACCTTTAGTAGTTAAAGTACCTCAAGGAACTGTTGTAACTGACTTAGATACTGGTCTTATTCTTGCTGACTTAAAAGGTAAAAATGATTCTGCTGTTATTGCTAAAGGTGGTAGAGGAGGACGTGGTAATACAACCTTTAAAACGCAGACTAATACCGCTCCAGATTTCTCTGAAAATGGGGAACCAGGAGAGGAGAGAATTATTAAAGTAGAACTTAAACTCCTTGCCGATGTTGGTCTTGTTGGTCTTCCTAGTGTTGGTAAAAGTACTATTATCTCTAAAGTAAGTAAAGCGAAACCTAAGATAGCAGAGTATCACTTTACAACCTTAAAGCCTAATCTTGGAGTAGTACGTGCTACTAATGGGAAAACTTTTGTTATGGCTGATCTTCCTGGATTAATAGAAGGTGCAAGTAAAGGAGAAGGATTAGGAGATAGGTTCTTAAGACATATAGAACGTACTAGAGTAATACTTCATGTTATTGATATGGCAGGTAGTGAAGGAAGAGATCCTTATGAAGATTATCTTTTAATAAATAAAGAGCTTGAAGAGTTTAATAAAAAATTACTTACTAAACCTATGGTAATACTAGCTAATAAAATGGATATTGAAGGTAGTAGGGAAAAACTTACTAAATTTAAAGAGAAGGTTAAAGATAAGAAAATCTTTGAGATAAGTGCCATTACAAGTTCTGGACTTACTGAAGTAATAGATTATTTAAGTGATTTATTAGACACTATAAAAGAAGATAATCTTTATGAAGATGATGCTTTTGAATCTCATGTCTTATATAAATTTAAAGAAGAGAAACCATTTACTATTGAAAAAGATGGGGAAGACTTTGTAATTAAAGGTGAAAAGGTAGAAAAACTATTTAAAATGACTAAAGTTACTGATGAAGGTATTAAAAGATTTAGTAATAAACTAAGAAAAATGGGTATTGATGATGAACTTGAAAAAATGGGAGCGACTGATGGGGATATGGTTAGAATATTAGATTTTTATTTTGAGTATCGTAAATAATGAAAGACATAGATAGATTATTAAATCCTAATAAAAGATTTTTAGAATATAGGGATTATCTAATAGATCTAATCGCTAGTTCTTATCATAAAAGTTTTAAAGACTTAATCGCTACAAGAATTAAAGATGCTTTTTACTTCTTTGATTCAACTCCTGATGTTACTTATGAAACAATAAAAAAGTTAGATAGTAGTTTAGATAATTTAAAATATTATAAATCATTAATGGATGATTATATGAGTAAAGGAGAAAAGTTACAAGATGAAATAGATGATTATACTCTTAGATATTTAAAAGAATTATTAAATATTAATGATGATGTATTTGATAAAAATAAAGAAGTTATTCTAGGGCTTAGATTTGAGGCTTTTGATAAAAGATATAAAGAATATTTAACTTATGATAATGAGGTAAAGGACTTACTTTTAAAGTTACAACAAGATTATAAAGATACTTGTAAAATGATAGGAATTATTCCTTTATTAGATGAAGAAAAAATAGATGATTGTATACATTTTCTAAATAGACAAGAAAAGGTATTAGAACATAGTGTTATTAGGAATACCATTTTTGGTAAAAATATTTTAGATAGATTAGATAATATAAAAGACATATCTTTTTATAAAAAAGTAATAATTGCAAGAGAATTAATTTACTTTGAAGATGATTTTGATTATGATGTAAATGCAATTACAACATTTTATAAAATGTCTGAGGGATATTCTAAGACTTATATTTCATTTCCTCTTTTAAAAAAATATCTTAATAGATGTCTTGATATAATTCTTTTACATGAATTAGTTCATGTAAGTGAAATAAGTAATAAAATGTGTAGTATTGTAATAAGTGAAGATTATCGTATCTTTAATGAATTTAGAACTCAAGATAAAGCAAGATACTTATTGGAAAAAATAAGAAAGGAAAATGTTTATATCTTTGATCAAGATGATGTTGATGATGATTTATATAAGAGTGCCTATGATTTTTATCTTCCTTTAGTAAATCCTTTATTATATGATTATAGAGAACTTTTTGATTCATCTGCTATCAATAATAGTTTTTCTCTTATTAATGAGAATTTAGGAAAAGAAAATTTTACAAATTATTGTATTTTCTTAACTAGTTTATACGAAAATGACTTTAATATGTATGAACAATCTTTTGATGAAGATACTATAAGTAAGAATAATGATTTTATAAATAAAATGAAAACATATTCAAAATAAAAAATGTATCTTGTTCGATTGTGTTGAAGATACATTTGTGTTATTATTTACCTAGGAATACTTAGTATGGGTGTTTTACCTCTTTCGCAACTCTATTATTCAGGGGGAGAAAGGGGAGATATTTATGAATAAGAAAGATTTTCTAATTTTATCGTTGATAATAATTATTGTTCTTTTAATTATTTATAGATAGTAAAATACCCTATTACAACTTTGTAATTGGGGTATTTACTCTAAAAAAACTTTTTGGAGGTAAGTACCTATTTACAGAACTAGGTATTCCTCTTTTTTATAATATGTAAATTCTCTTTACATATTCATATTACCATAAATAATTTATTTTTTCAAGAGGGATGATTTTATGACTTTGACTATAGATAATGAAATATATAATTTAGAAATAGTTAAGAAAAGTACTACTAAAAATATATATATTAGAGTTAAAGATGATTTAACTATCTATGTTACTTGTAATAGTCTAACTTCTAATAAAAAGATAATGAGTGTAATAGAAGAAAATTTAGATTCTATTAGAAAAATGATTAAAAAAGTAAAAGAAAAGATTAAATTTAATAGTGAATTTTACTTTTTAGGTAAAAAATATGATATTATATATACAGAGTTTTGTGACTTTAAATTGGGAGATGCTAAAGTTTTTATTAGAAAAGACTTTGATTTGGATAAATGGAAAAAGAAACAAGCTTTAGGTATTTTTAGTGAACATCTAGAAATGTGTTATAATAAATTTACAAGAAGTATTCCTCATCCTAAACTTAGACTTAGAAAGATGACTACTAGATGGGGAGTGTGTAATGTTAAGACTCATGTTATTACATTAAATACAGAATTAATTACTAAAGATATTGGATGTCTTGATTATGTTATTTATCATGAGTTAAGTCATTTAATAGAAGCGAATCATTCTAAGAAGTTTTGGGCTATTGTAGAAGAGAACTGTCCTGATTATAAGAAATGGAGAAAATTAACTAATAAATATGGAAGTGAGGAGTAGTATGGTTATAACTAGTTTAGATAATGATAAAGTTAAGTACTATTATAAATTACAGAAGAAAAAGTATCGGGATCTTAATAATGAATTTGTAGTAGAAGGAGAACATTTAGTATTAGAAGCTTATAAAGCAGGTGTTTTAAAAGAAATATTAATACTAGAAGAAGAGGTCTTACCTATAGAAGTTCCTCAGATAGAAGTAAGTAAGGAAGTATTGAAGAAAATAACTTCATTAAATACTCCTCCTAAAATGATAGGGTTATGTGAAAAGAAAATAGATACAACAATAGGTAAGAGAATCTTAATATTAGATGAAATACAAGATCCAGGTAATATGGGTACTATTATTAGAAGTGCAGTTGCTTTTAATATTGATACTATTGTAATAGGAGATGGTTGTGTAGATGTTTATTCTCCTAAAGTAATTAGAGCGACACAAGGAATGATATTTCATGTTCCTATAGTATTTTATAGTATCGATAAATTAATTCCTATTTTAAAGAAATTGAATATAAAAGTATATGCTACTAATGTTAAGTATGGTGAAGAAGTTAAGAATTTAACTAAAAAAGAAAAAGAGACATTCGCTCTTATCATTGGTAATGAAGGTAATGGAGTTAATCCTAAGTATTTGGAGATGAGTGATAAGTTTATCTATATTCCTATGAATGAAGTTGTAGAAAGCTTAAATGTAGCGATTGCAACTAGTATTATTCTTTATGAAATGGATGAGGTTGATGACTAAATTATATATAGGTAAAATAGTTAATACTCATGGTATTAAAGGTGAACTTAGGATTAAAGATAACTTAACTACTAAACAAAGAAAAGAAATATTTAAAATAGGAAGTAATTTAATTATAGATGATAAAACTTATAAGATAACTAGTTATAGAGTTCATAAAAACTATGATATGGTTACATTTCTAGGCTTTAATAATATAAATGATGTATTGTTCTTGAAGGGTAAGAAGGTTTATAAGTCTAATGAGGAAATTAATCTTAAAGATGAAGATATTTTGGATAGTGAACTTATTACTTATAAAGTTATTACTACTGATAAAAAGTGTGGTAATATTATTGATATAGAAGAGACGGGTAATAATTATAAGATACTTAGATTATTAATAGATAATAGAGAAATATTAGTACCATATCATAAAGATTTTGTGAAAATAGATAGTAATAAAAAAGAAATCTTAGTAAAGATTCCTTAGGAGGAGTATATGAAAAAATTATTATTAGTAATAGATGTACAAAAATCTTTTATAACTGAGGATACAAAGAAGATTTTACCAAAAATAGAAAAGTTAATAGATAGTAATTTATATGATGATGTTGTTTTTACAAGATTTATCAATAGTTATGAAAGTAGATTTTATAAAGACTTAAATTATGAAGGATGTATAAATGAATATACCTCTTCTCTTGTTATAGATTCAAAAAATTATAAAGTATTAAAAAAATATACTTATACCTCTTTAACAGATGAGTTAAAAGATTATATAAAAGATAATAATATTGAAAAAATATATCTTTGTGGCTTTGATACAAATGCTTGTGTTTTTAAAACTGCTTTAGACTTATTTGAACAAAATTATGACTTTTATCTACTAAAAGATTATTGTGGTAGTTCTTCTGGTATAAGATTACATAAAGATGCTATTTTAAATTTAAGTATTTTAATTGGCTCTAAAAGAATTATTTAGGAGGAAATTATGAAAATAGATGTATTAACCTTGTTTCCTGATATGTTTAATAATATATTTAGCGAATCTATTATTAAAAGGGCGGTTGATAATAATTTAGTAGAAATTAATATTCATAATATTAGAGATTATAGTACTGACCCTCATAAAAAAGTAGATGATACTCCTTATGGGGGAGGACCTGGGATGGTTTTAATGTGTCAACCTATATTTGATGCAGTTAAAGCCTTAAAAACTGATAATTCTAAAGTGATATTATTAACACCTAGTGGTAAGTTATATAAACAGTCTATCGCTTTTAATTTATCTCATGAAAAACACTTGATATTAATTTGTGGGCATTATGAAGGTTTTGATGAGAGAATTAAAACAATCTGTGATATGGAAATATCTATTGGAGACTATATCTTAACAGGAGGAGAAGTACCTGCTATGGTTATAATAGATTCTATTACAAGACTTATAGATGGTGTTATTAGAAAAGAAAGTTATGAGAGTGATTCCTTTACTGATAATCTTTTAGATTATCCAACTTATACTAAACCTAGAGTTTATGAAGGGTTAGTTGTACCTGATGTTTTGGTTAATGGAGATCATGCTAAGATAGATAGATGGCGAAAAGAAAGACAAATAGAGGTAACTAAAAAGAATAGACCTGATTTGTTAGAAGGAGATAATAATTATGAATAATTATTTGATGGTAGAGAAAACTTTAGAATTTGATGGTATCTTAGATTTAGGTAAAAATTTAATTATAAAATCTAATGATATTAAAGTATCTATTTATAATTTAGATATTCAAAAAGTCTTTATTAGTAATAAAGTTTATCATAAGTATTTAAAACTTCTTAAACTAGTAAATTTCTATTTAAATAGTGATGATGATACAGGTACTGCTTATAGTGAAGCTTTAAATGAGATTGAGAGATTTAGACAACTTGTAAAAAATAAATATAGAGCTTATCTATTAGAAGAAACATTAAAAGAAATGTCTATTGAACTTACTAAGAAAGTAAAAGATGCTAAGCGAAGATTAATCTTTGTAGAGACTAGGACTTATGATTATACTAATGAAAATAAACATAGTAAATAATCTTTACTAAATTTAAAAAATATGGTATCATATCATAGCCGTTAGTAAAGGGGGAATTATAATGATATTAATACCAGAACAAGTAACTGAATTATCAGCTGCTATAGATAGATTAAAAAATATAAGTGCTTTATTTCAAGATCCTAAAGCTTCTCTTAAAATAAAAGAATATGAAAACATTTTAAAAGAAAATGATTATTTGAAAAAAATAAAAACTGATAGAGTTAGTCTTGGTAGTAAGATAAATTTATATTTAAATGAAATAGGAAAATTTACAACTGTTATTTTAGTAGATAATATTACAAATGTAGATAGTAATGATTTATATGTAAAAAAAGAAAGTCTTATAGGTAGAAGTATATATGGAAAAGAAATATCTTCATCATTTTCTATTTTTTCTAATAATATAAAACTAAGTGGTAAAATATTTGATATTAGCTCAAGTTCTAATAATTTTATTATGAATAGACCAAAGTCTGCTAGAATATGTAAAGATATGGAAAAATATTTAAGACTATTAAGAAAAGAACAACGGGTAGATGAGTTAAGACAAGTTAATATGATTTCAAAAAGTCAATATCAACTTTTATTAAATGAAAGAGATCGTTTAACACGTTTACTAAAAAGAGAAGAAAGTATTAATTTTAGTGATACTGAAAAAAATCTTTTAGGCAGTATATATTCTCTTTATTCTAGATTAGGATTAGTAAATAAAATGATAGAAGAAATAGAAATAACAAAAGTTAATTCTGATGATATTGTAGAAGTAGGAAATAAAGTTACTTTTACTATAAGAACAGAAGATAAATTTACTACTAAAACTTTGGAATTTATTAATCATGCAGTATCTGATGAACTTGATACAGAATATGTTGAAGGGATAAGTCCTTTAGGTTATGCAATTTATCATAAGAGTGTAGGTGATGTTTTTTCTTATAAAAACAAAGAAAATGTAAAAGTAGAAGGAATTGTTTGCAATATTGAAAAAGAGAAAATATTAAGAAAGTAGTGATATCATGAAAATAGAGTATAACTTAATTAAACAAGAAAAGAATACCAAAGCAAGACTTGGTACTATTAAAACTAATTATGGGACTGTAGAAACACCTATGTTTATGCCAGTAGGAACAAAAGCAACTGTTAAAGGATTAAGTCCTGAAGAAGTTAAAGAGACAGGAGCAGGAATTATTCTTGCTAATACTTATCATTTATGGTTAAGACCTGGAGAAGATTTAATTGCTAAGGCAGGAGGACTTCATAAGTTTATGAATTATGATGGACCAATTTTAACTGATAGTGGTGGCTTTCAAGTGTTTTCTCTTGCTAAAAATAAAAAGAAAGATATAACTGAAGAAGGAGTACATTTTAAAAGTCATATAGATGGTAAAGAGTTATTTTTAACTCCTGAAAAGTCTATTGAAATACAAAATAAATTAGATAGTGATATTGCTATGAGTTTTGATGAATGTCCTCCTGCTAGTGCTTCGTATGAATATTTAAAAAATAGTGTTGAAAGAACTATTAGATGGGCTAAAAGAGGAAAGAGTGTACATAATAATCCTAATCAAGCTTTATTTGGAATAGTACAAGGAGGAGCTTACGAAGACTTAAGAAAATACTCTGCTTTAGAAACTGTAAAACTAAACTTTGATGGGTTTAGTATTGGTGGGGTTGCTAATGATGGAGAAAGTAAAGAGGATATGTATAAAGCGATAGATTACTCTGTTCCTTATTTACCAGAAGATAAAGTAAGATATTTAATGGGAGTAGGAGAGCCTGTTGATATAATAGAAGGAGTAATTAGAGGTGTAGACATCTTTGATTGTGTTCTACCTACTAGAATTGCAAGACATGGACAGGCTTTTACAAGAAGTGGTAAAATTAATTTAAATAATGCTAAATATAAAGAAGATTTTACTCCTATAGAAGAATCTTGTGACTGTTATACATGTAAACACTATACTAAAGCTTATATTAGACATTTACTTAATAGTAAAGAAATGTTAGGAGGTAGACTTTTATCTATTCATAATATTAGATTCTTAATTAAATTAACTGAAGAGTTAAGAGAGGCAATAAAAGAAGATAGAGTCTTAGAATATAAAGAAGAATTTATAAAACAATATACTAATCAATAATTGGTTAGTTTTTTATTGACATTATTTTTTTAATTTACTATAATTTAATTGATAATAATTATCAATAAGGTGTTAATAATGGAAAGAAAGACTAAACAAAGAGAAATTATATTAGAAATTATTAAAAATTGTTATACTCACCCTACCATGAAAGAATTAGTAGAATTAATTAATACTAAATATCCTAGTATTGGTCAAGCGACAATATATAGAACAATTAATAAATTAGTTTTAGATAATATTGTTATTAAGATAGAGTGTAGTGATGGAATTCATTATGATTATAATAGAGGACATTTTCATTTCTTTTGTTTAAAATGTAAGAAAATAGAGGATGTTTTTCTAGATAAGAGCCTAGTAGATAAGTTATTATCTTCTTCTAAATTAGATAATGTTTTAAGAATTAATTTAATTTATGAAGGTGTATGTGATAGTTGTAAGGGAAAGTGAAGTTATGGATTTAAGTAAAGCGGTTAGAATTGATGAAGATAATATAGCTATTAAAAGAATTAAAGAAAGATGTATAAATTGTGGTAGATGTAAGACAATTTGTGAAGATGTAGTTGGTATTAAATATAATCATGATAAAGCTAAAAAAGCAGTTTGTATAAATTGTGGGCAGTGTATATTAAATTGTCCTGTGGCATCATTAGTACCTAAATATGATTATAAGAAGGTCTTAGATTATTTACATGATACTGAAAAAATAGTTACTATATCTATTGCACCTGCAGTTAGAACATCTATTGGAGAAGGATTTAATTTACCGGTTGGATCCTTTCTAGAATCTGAATTAGTAGGGGCTTTAAAAGAAGTAGGGTTTGATTATGTTTTTGATGTTACTTTTGGTGCTGATATGACAGTTATGGAAGAAGCGACAGAGTTAGTAAATAGATTAAAAAATAACAAAACACTTCCTATGTTTACTTCATGTTGTCCTTCTTGGGTTAAGTACTTAGAAATATATCATCCTGAAAACATAGATCATTTATCTACTGTTAAAAGTCCAATTGGCATACAGTCTTCGCTTTTAAATACATATTTTTTAAAAGTAGCTGAACTTGATAAGAAAGATGTTATTAATGTTGTAGTAGTTCCATGTACATCAAAAAAGTTTGAAATTAAAAGAACAGAAATGGGTATGGATATTGCAATAACAACAAATGAATTAGTTTTACTTTTAAAAGAATCTAGTATTGATATTACTAAAGTAACACCAAGTGAATTTTCGCCTCTTTTTGCTAAAGGTAGTGGATCTGGTACTATCTTTGGAAGAAGTGGTGGAGTTATGGAAGCGGTGTTACGATGTGCTAATTATCTTTTAACTGG